>NZ_JANSJB010000003.1:0-2450 GCF_047462355.1 Synechococcus sp. H55.9
TTCTAGAGTCGGCTGGAGACGAGCAGCAAATAGTTAAGCTAGCTACAAAATCTCTGACTTGTTGCTTTGGCTCTCTGAGAATGGAGCGATGTGATTTAAGTGGGGATCCCTCAATACTCGAAGGTCATGGGTGGGAAGCGGCAAGGACGGGATCTGAGCTTGGCCGGTTCAGAGGCGGGGGCAGGATCCCGAAAAGCTTCTGCCTGCTGCTGGAGGTGTTGCATGGCCTGCTCGATTTCCTGGAGCCGGGACTGAATTTGCCCTTGCCGCTCTTGGATAGACTCCAGCTCCTGGTTGAGGCGCTGCTTTTCCACGGTGAGCTGCTGCATTTCGGCATAGAGGGCGGATTCGGTTTGGCGGCGCGGGATCGAGCGCAGCTTGGGGCGGGGGCGAGTTCGGGGCACACGGGGCAAGCTCATCAGTGGGGATCCCAGAAAACGGCTTGCGCCCATCGTAGCCTGCTCTTGGCGGCCCTTCCATTCCTGGGTAGGATCCAATTCGTCTGGCGTGGAAAACGGCGATGGTAGAAACTGGGGCAGAGCTGCTGCAACGCTACGGCAGCGGCGAGCGCGACTTCAGCAACAGCCAACTAACCGGGGCTGACCTGGCCGGGGCCGACCTGGCCGGGATCGATTTGGGGGGGGCTATTCTCCGGCAGGCCAAGCTGGCCTCTGCCAATCTGGAGCGGGCCTACTTGAGCGGTGCCGACCTCAGCCAAGCCGATCTGCAGGGATCCAACCTGCGCCTGGCCAATCTAGAAAAGGCCAAGTTGCAGGGATCCCGACTGCAGGGAGCCAACTTGCGTGGAGCCAACCTGGCCGAAGCGGACTTGAGCGGTGCCGATCTCAGCCAAGCGGACTTGGCGGGGGCCAATCTCACCGGAACCAACTTAAAGGGATCCCTTCTTGCCCAGTGCAAACTCAAGCTGGCCAACCTGCGCGGGGCCTGCTACGACAGCACCACCCAAATAGAAGCAGATGTCGCCCCGGCAGAGCTGGGCATGGTGCAAGCCTAGAGTTCCGGCTCCAGATCGAGGATCTCCTGGATCTCAGAATGGGTATAGCCCACCGCCCGCAACTTCTCCGAGACCGTCTCAATCTCTTCTGAAGACAGATCCTGTTGCCGTACTCGATCCCAGAGATTGGCCACAATCTGCAGCAGCAAACGGCTGCTTTCCGCCTCGAACAGCTCAAAAGCCGTCGCCAGCTCGATCGCCTGCAACACCTCCTCGGCGCTGCCAATCGGTTGATCGAGGGACTGTTCCTCCAACTCCACCAGCAACTGCCGCAGTTGGTTCAGGCCATCCCCAAGAGCAGACATACAGCAGGCTCCCCAACGGCACCTGAGCACTCACGCTAGCAGACCCCTATCCTGAATCAGAAGGGATCCCACCCATTCTGCAGCAGCTACGGCTATCCTGTTAGAAGAGCGATGCCGTTGCTGGACATCCGCAACCAACAATCCACAACAGCCAAACCACAGCGAGAGGAGATGCATGAGTATGGCCCCGGCGAACGTCCTGCCCAATCCCCCCCAGCCCTTGGCTAGCGAGGGTGGCACCACCCTGGACTACGGCAGCGCGGTTTATCGGCAGGCCTACTCCCGCATCAATGGCATTGTCATCGAAGGGGAACAAGAAGCCCACGACAACTACCTCAAGCTGGCCGAACTGCTGCCGGAAGCAGCAGAAGAGCTGCGCAAGCTGGCCAAAATGGAATTGCGGCACATGAAAGGCTTCCAATCCTGCGGCAAAAACCTGCAAATAGAGCCGGATAGGGAGTTTGCCCGCGCTTTCTTCGCCCCTTTGCGCAACAATTTCCAAAGCGCCGCGGCGGCAGGGGATCTGGTCTCCTGTTTTGTCATTCAGTCTTTGATCATCGAGTGCTTTGCCATTGCCGCCTACAACATCTACATCCCGGTTGCCGATGAGTTTGCCCGCAAGATCACCGAGGGAGTGGTCAAAGACGAGTATTTGCACCTGAACTTTGGCGAGCGCTGGCTGGGCGAACACTTTGCCGAGGTCAAAGCTCAGATCGAAGCGGCCAATGCCCAGAACCTGCCCTTGGTCTGGCAGATGCTGCAGCAGGTAGACGAGGATGTGGAAGCCATCTATATGGATCGCGAGGCCATCGTCGAGGACTTTATGATTGCCTATGGCGAGGCGCTGGCCAACATCGGCTTCAGCACCCGCGAGGTGATGCGCCTCTCGGCCCAGGGTTTGCGGGCAGCGTGACCCAACCCGGTATCCATCCTCTGCTGCTGGACTGGAGTTTCAGCCCGGCTGTCGGGGATCCCTACCTCTCCCGCGTATGGACGTGTTTTGATGGGATCCTGATGCGATCCATTAGTCATGCAAGCGAGTAAACCTCTATGTTCGGCCTGATCGGGCACTTGACCAGCTTGGCTCATGCGAAGCGGGTGGCAGACAAGCTGGGCTATTCCGAATATGC
>NZ_JANSJB010000003.1:2550-17654 GCF_047462355.1 Synechococcus sp. H55.9
CGATGCTGCTGGAGTTTGAGGGCCTGTACACCAATTTCAGTTGGGGCCGCAACTTGATCACCCTGGAAAAACTGGATTTAATCGGGCAACTGTCTCGCAAGCATGGCTTCCGCCCCCTCATGCCGGAAGCCTAGCTCCAGCTAGGCCGACCCTCTGAAAAGCGGTAGAAAAATAGACAACGCCGCGAGAGAGCCACCATGTCCCAATCCTTTACCACCCACCTCTGGCAGACGATCGAGCCTATCTACCAACAGATCTTGGATCACCCCTTTAACCGTGAGTTGGCGGCAGGCAGCCTCTCGCGGCAGCGCTTCCAGTTTTATTTGCAGCAAGATGCTCTTTATCTCACCGATTTTGCCCGCGCCCTCGCCTTGATCGGGGCTCGTTCTGAAGGGGCTGAGCGGGTGGTGAGTTTCTTGAACTTTGCCCTGGGGGCCATTGTGGCCGAACGCAGCCTGCACGAGAGTTACTTTCGCCTCTACGACATCCAGCCGGAGACAACCTACGCTCCTGCCTGCTTCGCCTACACCCGTTTTCTATTGGCTGCGGCTGCCTTGGATCCCTACGAGGTGGCCATGGCCGCCGTGCTGCCCTGTTTTTGGATCTATCGCGAGGTGGGATCCGCCATCTACCGCACCGCCCAGCCCAACAATCCTTACCAACAATGGATCGACACCTACGCGGGGGAAGAATTTGCCCAGGTGGTGCAACAGGCCCTCGACCTCACCGACTCCTTGGCTGCGCAGACCACAGCGGCGATGCGGGAAAAGATGACCGCCGCCTTCGTAGCCGCCTCCCGCCTGGAATGGCTGTTTTGGGACAGCGCCTACCGCCTGGAAACCTGGCAGCCGGCTTGATCCCTGCCGGGCCCGGCGGCTCAGCAAGGTAGTCGCTGCCATTGCAAGTGGCTATGGAACAGCCCCTCCGTTGATCCCCAGCTCCCCTCTCCCCTTGGGGCAGAGGGGTTGGGGGTGAGGGGCGGCAACGACTCCAGCCTTTGGCAAAACGTCCGGCCACTGCAGAATCTTCGGCTCAAAACTCGATCAGGGGGGTGGATGGCGGAGATGGGGACAACAACTGCTGCGCCCGCTCAAAGACGGCGTCCAGCATCGCCTCTGTCAACCGCTTGGTGGCCGTGTTGCGGCGGCTGGGGTGGTAAGACGTCAGCAAATAGCGACCCTCTCCCAAAGGAATGACGCAGTTGTGGCCAAAGCGGGGGCGGGGCCTGAGAGGCGGCAAGAGCGCCAAGGTGTAGCGAAAGGCAAAATGGCCCAACGCCAAGATCACCCGCACCTGGGTCAACAGCTCCAGCTCTTGTCTCAGATAGCCCAGGCAAGCTTCGGCTTCTGCGGCGGTGGGACGGTTCTGCGGCGGCGCACAGCGCACCACGGCTGAGATGTAGCAATCCCGCAATTGCAGGCCATCCTCCCGGTGGATTGAGGTGGGTTGATTGGCAAACCCGGCCCGGTACAGGGCGCGAAATAGCCAATCCCCGCTGGGATCCCCAGTAAACACCCGGCCTGTGCGGTTGCCCCCATGGGCGGCTGGCGCCAAGCCGATCACCCACAGCCGCGCCTGCACATCCCCAAACCCCGGCACCGGTCGGCCCCAGTAGAGTTGGTCGCAAAAACGGGCCACCTTTTGCTGGGCAACCCCTTCTCGCCAAGCCACCAGGCGGGGACAGCGACGGCAACGGACGATTTCAGCTTGCAAAGTGGCCCAATCCGAGAGCTCCAGCGCCTCACTCCTCTTCCTCATCCTCCTCCAGCTCGTCAAAAGCAGGGGTGGAGTCGTCGATGAGCTGGTCGTCTTCCAAGATCAAACGGGGCGGCAGCTCCGGCAGCACGACAGGCTCCTCCTCTTCCTCCGGCTCCGGTTCTGGCGCCATCTCCTCGTAGGTGCTGAAGCCGGTGCCCGCGGGGATCAAACGCCCGATGATCACGTTCTCCTTCAGCCCCCGCAGCCAGTCCGACTTGCCCTCGATGGCCGCCTCCGTCAGCACCCGCGTGGTCTCCTGGAAGCTGGCCGCCGAGATGAAGCTGTCGGTGTTTAAGCTGGCCTTGGTGATCCCCAGCAAGACGGGCGTGTACTTGGCCGGCGCTCCCCCGGTAAAGGCCATGTTGGCATTGGTTTGCTGGATTTCCCGCAGCTCCACCAGCTCGCCCGGCAACAGGATGGTATCGCCGCCGTCATCCACCCGCACCTTCGAGGTCATCTGGCGCACCACGATCTCGATGTGTTTGTCGGCAATCTCCACCCCTTGCGAGCGGTAGACATTCTGCACTTCGTTCACGAAAAAGCGCTGCACCTCCCGCAAAGCCAACTGCGCTGCTTGGTCATCTCCCAAGGTTTGGCGATGGTACTCGTAGTAGATCTCCAAGAGGTCGTGGGGATTGGCGGGGCCATCGGTAAGGGGATCCCCTGCTTGCACCGGTTGGCCATCGACCACGATCAGATTTTGCCCCGGCATCACCGAATACTCGGTAACCGTGCCATCGGCTTCGATGACCCGCAGATCCGGCTCTTCTCCTCGCCAGCTCAGTTGCACCGTGCCGGGCCGCCTGGCCAAAACGCACATTTCCTTGGGCTTGCGGGCCTCCAGCAGCTCCTCGATCCGCGGCAGACCTTGAATGATATCCCCCGTCTTGGCCCGCTCAAACACCAGGAGGGCCAAAGAATCCCCCCGCTGCACCAGATCCCCATCCCGCACCTGCAAAATGGCGCCCGCCGACACCAAGTAGGGCCGTGCCGCCCGCAACACCACTTGGCCATCGGTTACCTGCATCACTTGCCCCGACTCGGGAGCAGGGATCCCCGGAGCCAGCTCGTCTCTGGCCCGCACCAGCGCTCCCACCTCGACGCTGGCCGGGCCCGCCAGGGGCACCGTCAGCAGGTCGTCGTCAGTAACCACCAGAACCCGCCGCACCACTTCTGCGCCCTGGCGGATCCCTTGCACGATCCCGGCTTTTTTGGCCTGAATCTCGGTGCGGGCGATCACATCTCCTCTGGCGATGTTGTCTCCCTCGCTCACCAACAGCCGCGTGTGGGTACTCCCCTGCGTCAGATCTGCTTCCACATCGCGGCGCAGCAGCAGGGTTTCCAGAATGACCAGTTGCAGGCGGCGGATACTGGGATCCTTCTCATCTTGGATCAGCTCAATATCGGCCTTCAGTTGCGGGGCGTCGGTATCGATCTCCAGCACCAGTTGCGTGCGCAGGAGCTCCACCGGCCCCACCGACTTCACGCGCTCTCCATCTTTGAAGGGAACCCGCTGCACCGCCCGCAGGCGAATGGAGCGGCCGGACTCGCTGGTGGACTCCTGGCTGGGCACCGAGGGCCGGTCGGGGATTTCGTACTCCTGCACCGGGCGCAGCAGCAAGCCTGGGCCTTCGGGGGTTTCCACATGCTCCAGATAGACCAGTTGGTCGGGAACGATGCTGCTGAGCACCTGTTGCCCTGGCTGGATGAGGGTGCCGCTTTTCACCTCCAAATCGGCGGGGTTGTCCACCAGATGCAGGGATCCCGGCTTGATGACGATCTCCCGCAAAATGTCGTTTTTCTGGATGACCTCGACAACGCCGGCATTTTGGCAGAAGATGTCCTTCACCACCTCGGTGCCGGCTTCTACGTACTGGCCATCCTCCACGTTCAATAGGGAGATGTCTTTGTTCACCTCATGGGTCTCTTCCGGGATCCACAGCAGGGTGCCACCCTGGATGACTTCGTAACCTTGCTTGGCCTTGCCACGCCGTGCCACCTCAATGCCGGCAAACTTCACCAAGCCCCCCGTCTGGCTGCGGAAGTGGTTGTCGATCAGCTCTGCCACCACTTCGTCGTTGCCCACTTTGGTGCCCGGCGTGGCCTTGAGCACGAAGGTCTGGCCGCTGGCGGTATCCAGCAAAAATTGCTCCCGGCCCTGGTGGGATTCCACCCGCACCCGCGCCTCGTGCAGCACCACAGAAGCGTTGATGATCTCCACCTCGCGCCCACTTTTGGTGTCGCTGCGCTCCGGCAGCCGCACAATGCCGCCGTGCTCCGTCACCAGCGAGGTTTCGGCGATTACATCCCCCGCCTGCACCCGATCCCCGTTTTTCACCACCGGCTCGGCCCCCGGCGGGAGATTGTACACCTGGCCGGACATCACCCAGATCAACCCCTGCCGCTGGGCGGTGTAGGTGGTGTTCCCCTGGCGGTCGGTCTTCTCCTCGATGGGCAGATCGGCAAAGCGAATTTCGCCGGCCAGGTCGGCCACCACCTCTTTCTGGGCTTTTTCGGTGCTCTTGCGGCTGGCCTTGGCCAGCGACACCTCCGCAATTAACTGATCCCGCTGCACCTGGGTTCCGTCCCGCACCAGCAGGGTGGATCCCTGGGTCATGTCGAAGACTTCCCGCTGGCCGTCTGGGCCTTCCAAGACGATTTGGTTGTTCACCTCCACCTGGAGAGCGTCATCGCCGTGGCGGGTGCGGAAGGGGCGGGTGCGCAGGTTTTTCGGGAACCGCACCACGCCGGCAAAGGGGGCGCGAATTTGGCGGGCCACCTCCCCGGTGAACACACCCCCCGTGTGGAAGGTGCGCATGGTCAACTGGGTGCCCGGCTCCCCAATCGATTGGGCGGCGATGATCCCGACGGCCTCTCCCAAATCCACCAGGCGGGAGTGGGCCAGGCTCCAGCCATAGCACATGCGGCACACGGAGCGGTTAGCCTCACAGGTGAGGGGAGAACGCACCATCACCTGCCGGATGCCGGCCTCCACGATGGTTTTGGCCAGGTCGTGATCCACCTCTTGGTTGCGACGGGCAATGATCTCCTGGGTTTGCGGATGCACCACATCCCGCGCCAGCACCCGGCCCACCAGGCGCTCCTCCAAGGACACCACCACTTTGTCCCCGTCCATCAGGTATTCCAGGAGAATGCCCTGCTCGGTGCCGCAGTCGGATTCGCGCACGATCACATCCTGAGAGACGTCCACCAAACGGCGGGTCAGGTAGCCGGAGTCGGCGGTGCGCAGGGCTGTATCCACCAACCCCTTGCGAGCCCCATAGGAGGAGATGATGTACTCGGTAACCGTCAGGCCCTCGCGGAAATTGGTTTTAATCGGCAAGTCGATGATCTCCCCCTGCGGGTTGGCCATCAGGCCGCGCATGCCCACCAACTGCCGCACCTGCGAGACGTTCCCCCTCGCTCCCGAGTTGGCCATCATGTACACGGAGTTGAGGGGATCGTTTTGGCGGAAGTTGCTGAGCATCTCCTCCTTGATCTGGTCGTTGGTCTGGTTCCAGGTGTCGATCACCTTTTGGTAGCGCTCCACCTCTGTGATTTCTCCACGGGTGTAGCGCTCCGTAGCTGCCTCGATCTCCGCTTCCGCCTGGGCCAACAACTGCCGCTTGCTGGGCGGGACGCGCAGATCCTCGACGCTGATGGAGACGGCGGCCTGGGTGGCGTATTTGAAGCCCAGGGTCTTGAGGGCATCCGCCATCTGAGCGGTGCGGGCGGTGCCGTAGCGGGCAAACGACCACGCGATCAGATTGCGCAGCTCTTTTTTGCCGATTTGATAGTTGCGAAAGGGCACAGGGGGCAGAGGGGCCTCGGCGTTGTTACGCGACAGGCCGGCGGAAAGGCGTCCTTTTTCACTCATGATGCCTCGCTGATATGTTCAGCAGATTCTCGACAACGGCTGGGTGAGGGGATCCCGACAATCCATCCTTCAAAGAAGAGGACAGCTCGGGAGTGGGTCTAGGCAGACAAAATATCTTGCACCGCCTTGTTAAAAATGATCCGACCTGCCGTGGTGCGCATGTACTGGCTGATCACGTTGCCGTCTTGATCCTCACGGATGCGACGGTAGTTGGTGATCTTGAGGCGGGTGCCGCCCGCTTCTTCGATAATCTGGGGCTCGGACTCTTTTTCGCCCTTGCCCAGCTCCATCGGGCCGTTGTAGCGCACCCAGATTTTGCTGTGCAGGCCGATGACACCGCGGTCGTAGGCGATGAGAGCATCCTCGAGGCTGGCAAAGTAGCGATCTTCAACCGCGGGCGCGTGGGGGTTATCTGCGGTCAGGTAGTAACATCCCAACACCATATCTTGGCTGGGGGTGATGATGGGAGCGCCGGTGGCCGGGGAGAGGATGTTGTTGGTGGCCAACATCAGCAAGCGTGCCTCCGCCTGGGCTTCCAACGACAGGGGCACATGCACCGCCATCTGGTCGCCGTCGAAGTCGGCATTGAAAGCCGGGCAGACCAAGGGGTGGAGCTGAATCGCCCTCCCTTCCACCAGGATCGGCTCAAAAGCTTGGATCCCCAGACGGTGCAATGTCGGGGCGCGGTTGAGCAAGACGGGGTGGCCGTCGATCACCTCCTCTAGCACATCCCAAACCTGCGGGTCGTTGCTCAGGATCAGCTTTTTGGCGGCTTTGATGTTGTTGACGATGTTCCGCTTGATCAACTTGTGAATGACGAACGGCTGGAACAGCTCGATGGCCATCTCTTTGGGCAGCCCACACTGGTGCATGCGCAGGTTGGGCCCCACCACGATTACCGAACGCCCGGAGTAGTCCACCCGTTTGCCCAACAGATTTTGCCGGAAGCGCCCCTGTTTGCCCTCGATGATGTCCGATAGGGACTTGAGGGGACGGTTGTTGGCCCCCGCCACCACGCGCCCCCGCCGACCGTTGTCGATCAGCGCGTCCACCGCCTCCTGCAGCATGCGCTTTTCGTTGCGCACAATAATCTCCGGCGCCATGATCTCCTGCAGCCGGGCCAGGCGGTTGTTGCGGTTGATCACCCGGCGGTAGAGATCGTTGAGGTCGCTGGTGGCAAAGCGGCCCCCATCTAACTGAACCATCGGGCGCAGATCGGGCGGGATCACCGGCAGCACCCGCAATACCATCCACTCCGGACGGGATCCGGTGGCGATAAAGTTATCGATCACCCGCAGCCGCTTGATCAGGCGCGCCCGCTTCTGGCCGCGAGCACCGGCGATGTCCTCCCGCAACTGCTCCGCCTCTTTTTCCAGGTCGATATCCTTGAGCAGGCGTTCGATGGCCTCTGCCCCGATCATGGCCCAGTTCTCCGGCAGTTGCAGCTCCGAGCCCTCCTCGTACATCTGATCCTCGATCTCGAGGTATTGATCCTCGGTCAGCAACTGCTTGTAGGAAAGATTGGGGGCGTTGCCGGGATCCACCACCACGTAGGCGTTGAAGTAGACCACTTGCTCCACATCCCGCAGCGGCATATCCAACAGCGTGGCGATGTGGCTGGGGATCCCTTTCAAATACCAGACATGGGTGACGGGGGCAGCCAACTTGATGTAACCCATGCGGTGACGGCGCACCCGCGACTCGGTCACCTCCACCCCACAGCGCTCGCAGACGATCCCCCGATGCCGCACGCGCTTGTACTTGCCGCAGTGGCACTCCCAGTCTTTGGCTGGCCCAAAGATGCGCTCGCAAAAAAGACCATCCATCTCCGGCTTGAGGGTGCGATAGTTGATGGTCTCTGGCTTGGTGACTTCCCCCACCACTTGGCCGTTGGGCAGGGTGCGCTGGCCCCACTCCATGATCCGCTCTGGAGAAGCCAAGCCGATTTTGACATAGTCAAAGCGTTGCTCTGTTTTGGCCATCGCCGTTGTTCTCCTGACTTGTTGCCCTGCTACCTAAACCCAAGGGAGAGGTAAACACCACCCTCCTTCACAGGTCGAATGGGATCCCGATCGACAATCAAAACTCCTCTTCCTCTTCTCCGTCCTCATCTTGGCTGCGGCTGGCGAAGGTAAAGGCCGCCCCAGGCGATAGGGAAAGATCCTCAGGCGTAACCGACTCATACGTGGGTCGAGAGGGAGTGTGACGGTTGGAAGTATCGGCCATCAGATCCACCTCCACATTGCGGGTTTGGCCCTCGTTGTCCGTCTCCACCTTGTGGACCGAAACATCCAGACAGAGGGACTGCAGCTCCCGTACCAGCACCTTGAAGGACTCCGGCGTGCCAGGCCGAGGGATGGGCTTGCCCTTGACGATGGCGTTGAGAGCCTCGTTGCGACCCACCATGTCGTCGGACTTGACGGTGAGCAGCTCCTGCAAGATGTAGGCCGCCCCAAACGCTTCTAGAGCCCACACCTCCATCTCGCCAAAGCGCTGGCCACCCTGCTGCGCCTTGCCCCCCAAAGGTTGCTGGGTCACCAAAGAGTAGGGGCCGGTGGAGCGGGCGTGGATCTTGTCGTCCACCAAATGCACCAGCTTCAACATGTAGGCGCGGCCCACCGTAACGGGCTGGTCGAAAAGCTCCCCGGTGCGACCGTCAAACACCTGGATCTTGCCGCAGTACTTACCTTCTGGGTTGAAGATCCAATCTTTGCCGGTCTTTTCTCGGGCCTCCCGCAACTTGGCCTCCACCGTCAAACGCGAGGCCTCCAAACCATGCATCTCGTCGAAGGGCATCAACTTGAAGCGCACTCCCAAATGTTCTGCTGCCCAACCCAGGAGGCACTCATACACTTGGCCCACATTCATGCGGGAGGGAACCCCCAAGGGGTTGAGCACCACGTCCACCGGTGTGCCATCCGCCAGGTAGGGCATGTCCTCGATCGGCAAGATGCGGGAGATGATGCCCTTGTTGCCGTGGCGGCCCGCGATCTTGTCCCCCACTTGAATTTTGCGCTTGAGGGCGATGTAAACCCGCACCACCATGTTGGCGCCCGGAGGCAGCTCGTCCCCCTGCTCACGGGTGAAGATGCGCACATCCACCACCCGACCGCGCTCGCCGTTGGGCACACGCAGGGAATTGTCCCGCACGTCGCGGGCTTTTTCCCCGAAGATGGCCCGCAAGAGTCGCTCCTCTGGTGGCTGATCCGACTCCCCTTTGGGAGTGACTTTGCCCACCAAAATATCGCCGGCCTCCACCCAGGCCCCAATGCGCACAATGCCGTTTTCGTCTAGGTCGCGCAGGGCATCTTCCCCCACGTTGGGGATCTCGCGGGTGATCTCTTCAGGGCCTAGCTTGGTTTGCCGGGCCTCGATCTCGTGCTTCTCGATGTGAACCGAGGTGAAGACGTCGTCGTAGACCAGCCGCTCGCTGATCAAGATGGCGTCTTCGTAGTTGTAGCCCTCCCAGGGCATGTAGGCCACCAGCACGTTTTGACCCAAAGCCAGCTCGCCCCCTTCTGTGGCAGGGCCGTCCGCCAGCACCTGCCCGGCTACCACCCGATCCCCCGCGTAGACAAGAGGACGTTGGTTGAGGCAGGTATCTTGGTTGGAGCGCTGGTACTTCTGCAGACGATAGACGATGGGATCCCCGCCATCTTCGGGCCGCACCACAATTTCATCGGCAGAAACGTAGGTCACCACGCCGTGGGTGCGCGACACCACCACCATGCCGGAGTCCCGCGCCGCCTGGGCTTCCAAACCCGTGCCCACATAAGGCCGATCCGGCTTCAGCAGAGGCACCGCCTGCCGCTGCATGTTCGCCCCCATGAGGGCGCGGTTGGCGTCGTCATGCTCCAGAAAGGGAATCAAGGAGGTGGCCACCGAGATCACTTGCACCGGCGCCACCTGCACATAGTGCACTTCCGTGGGGTGGGCGGTGGTGAACTCTTGACGGTAGCGCACCGGCACCAAGTCGGCGGTAATGCGGCCTTCGGCATCCACCGGCACATCCCCCGGCGCCACGCGATACTCGTCCTCCTCGTCGGCGGTGAGGTAGACCATGCCCAGGTCTTTGCGCACCACGCCGTTTTCGACACGGTAGTAGGGGCTTTCGATGAAGCCGTACTGGTTGACGCGGGCGTGGGTGGCCAGGGATCCAATCAGCCCGGCGTTGGGGCCTTCGGGAGTTTCGATGGGGCAGATGCGTCCGTAGTGGCTGGGGTGGATGTCCCGCACGGCAAAGCCAGCCCGTTCCCGACTCAGGCCGCCCGGTCCCAGAGCCGACAGCCGCCGCTTGTGGGTCAGCTCCGCCAGCGGGTTGGTCTGATCCATGAACTGGGAGAGCTGGCTGGAGCCGAAAAACTCCTTGATGGCCGCTACCAAGGGCTTGGGGTTGACCAAAGAGGCCGGGGTGAGGTTTTCCGACTCCGAAACTGTCATGCGTTCGCGGATGATCCGCTCCAGGCGATTCAGACCCACCCGCACCTGGTTTTGCAAGAGCTCGCCCACCGAGCGCACACGGCGGTTGCCCAGGTGGTCGATGTCGTCCACATGGCCGATGTCGTACTCCAAGTTAATCAGGTAGTCGATGACGGCCAAGATGTCCGGGACGGTGAGCACCCGCACGTTTTCCGCCACGTTGAGATTGAGCTTTTTGTTGAGCTTGTAACGCCCTACCCGGCCCAGGTCGTAGCGCTTGGGATCGAAGAAGCGGGACTCCAGCAACTGCTGGCCGCCGGAGACGGTGGGAGGCTCGCCGGGCCGCAACTTGCGGTACAGCTCCATCAGGGCCTCTTCTTCGCTGTAGTGCCCCTCTTTTTCCATGGTTTTTTGGAAAAATTCGGGGTGGCGCAGGCTGTCGTAGATCTCCGAGTCGCTCAGGCCCAAGGCTTTCAGCAGCACCGCCGCCGAGAGCTTGCGGGTTTTGTCGATGCGCACCCACACCAGGCCGTTTTTGTCGGTCTCGAACTTCAGCCAGGCGCCCCGGTTGGGGATGAGGCTGGCGCTGTAGGTGCGGCGGCCGTTTTTGTCCAGTTCCGACTTGTAGTAGACGCCGGGGCTGCGCACAATTTGGTTGACGATCACCCGCTCGGCGCCGTTGATGATAAAGGTGCCGCGATCCGTCATCAAGGGCAGTTCGCCGATGAAGACGTCCATGTCCTTGATCTCGCCGGTCTCCTTGTTGATCAGGCGAGTGGGCACCCGGATTTGCGCTTGGTAGGTAGCATCCCGTCGCTTAGCTTCCTCAGGGTCGTAGCGCGGTTTGTTGATCTTGTATCCTTTGGAAGGATCCCCAGGGCGATATTCGGGCAAAAAGTGCAGCTCCAGCTTGCCCGTGTAATCGACGATGGGGGAAAAGCTGAGAAGCTCCTCTTCAAACCCTTCTCGCAAAAACCATAAGAAACTCTCCCGCTGAATCTCTACCAGGTCAGGAAAGGTAGGAGCGGCAGGGGATGGCACTGCTAATTGTGTCATGCGTTGCTCGGGAGGGGTCGCGCTGCAGTCAGGCCTTTCATTATAGAAACCCCACCAACGATCGTCAACGAACGTTACAAGGGCCGAGGGGGCATCCGGAAAGTTTGGGCAATGGCACCTGGATCCCACCCAAGCTGCCAACCTTAGGGCGATCCCCAACTTAAGGATTGTTCACATCCATTCACACTCAGGCAGATTATTCTAATCGTTGACCGTTGGGAAGTCAGCCGCTGCTCCGACTCCGCTTGCCGGTCGTCAACAGGGATCGGAAAAGTGGGGTAGGCCTAGAGGCTGAGTCGAGTCGTTATGAGGGCGCGCTCAGCCTGTTAGGGGGGTCTGGTCTGCGTCGCGGTGACCAGAGGGGTTCCCCGGCAGGATCTACCTTCATCCAGATGAGAAGGGGTTGAAATGGGTTTACACAGCTTCTCAGGCCAGGGCGATCTTTATTGATGTTTTTGAAAACAACTGGACACAAGCAGCCGTCTTTGACGAGGAGGGTTTTGTGAGTCTGCACCATCAAGAGAATCAGAACACCAGCCTATCGGCCCAGTTGCGGGAGGGCACCAAGCAGTCCCACACCATGGCCGAGAATATGGCCTTCATCAAGTGCTTCCTCAAGGGGGTGGTGGATAAAAAAGCCTACAGCCGCTATGTGGGCAATTTTTACTTTGTCTATGGCGCTCTGGAAGAGGGGTTCGCGCAGTTGCGAGAGCACCCGCTGGTGGGCCGGCTCTACTACCCGGAGCTGTGGCGCAAGGCCAGCTTGGAGAAGGATTTAAATTATTTTGTCGGCCCCAATTGGCGCGCTGTGGTCAAGCCCTCCCCCGCTTGCCAGGTCTACGTCAACCGCATTCGAGAAGTGGTGGAAACAGACCCGGTTCTGCTGATTGCCCATGCCTACACCCGCTACATCGGCGACCTGTCGGGTGGCCAGATCCTGAAAAATATTGCCCGCCGGGCCATGGGCCTGCCGCCAGGAGAGGGAACGGCCTTTTACGATTTCGAGCAGATCCCTCATGAGGGCAAGTTCAAGCAGCGCTACCGCGCTCAGATGGACGCCCTGGGACTGGATCAGGCCACCATCGAGCGCATTGTGGCGGAAGCCAACTACGCCTTCAAGCTGAACATGGACTTGTTTAGGGAGTTGGAGGGCAATTGGCTGTTGTCGATGGCCCGCCTGGCCTGGAACTCTCTCCTCGCCCAGTTTCAGCGCAAGCCCGCCCGCTCTGAGGCGGCTGCTCCCAGTTCCTAGCCACAGCTATTCCCAATCCCAGAGAATCTTTGCTGGGCCGCCAATCCCCCCTCTCCCTGAGGGAGAGGGGCTGGGGGTGAGGACTAGTCGCATTCGAGGGTATCGCGGGTGGCGCGACCGGTGACGGGGTTAACGCCCCTGGCCCGCTCGCAGAGGATGGCAAGGGCATCTTGCCGTATCAAGGCATTGGTGAAATCCGCCCCCTCGATCTGGATGTCCTCTACTCGAGCCAACCACATCATGCTGTCCTGCAGTTGTGCCTCTCGCAGATCCGCGCCCTGTAAGTTAGCCATGTCCAAGGTGGCGCCGCGCAGATCGGCCCCGCGCAGGTTGGCCTTGCTGAGGTTGGCCCCAAACAAATTCGCCCCTGCCGCTTTGACATGGCTGAGATCGCTTTGGCGCAGGTTGGCCTTGAGAAATTTCCAGCCGCTCAGGTCTTGCCCGGCAAAGCTCATGCCCTGCAGATCTCGTTTGGTGTAGTCTTCTGCCCAGGCCGGGAGCCCCAGGAGAATGACCCCCAGGTATAGTAGCAGCCCCCAAAACACCATCCCCCGCAGGAGCCGAGACAGCTTCACCCGAACCGAAGCCTGCCCAGCAACAGACATTGTGGATCCCTCCCTCCAGGAAACCTCCATGGCTTGGAAATTGCTTTTGTTTCTATCCTACCGGATGGGGATCCCACTGGCAGAGCGGGCTATCTTAAACAGTGTAAGGGGGCGCGGTGACAGCCCTACCCCCAGCTCCTCTCTCTTTGGAAAGGGGGAGTTAGGGTTCAAGGTAACGAGCCGTTTCATTGCTATTGGAAATGACTCACAAATCTTCGGCCAGTGGGGCTTCCGACAGGTCTTCTAGGCTCAATTGCACCTGCCGCTGCAGCGCTTGAATGGCTTGGTACTCCTGCTGGATGCTGGCCTGGTACTGGGCGGCAAGGACGGTGTTGCCCTCGGAAAAGGCTTGATCCCACAGTTGGGTCCAGTAGCGGTAGCGTTTCTGGCGAATTTCCAGCTCCATATTGGCAATGGCGGCCCGCACCACCATCCGTGGACGCATCAAGGCTACACGGGTGTTCTCGTCCAGCCAGAGCAGATGGCTGAGGCGCTCGTTGAGCTGTTCCTCATGGGCGCAGAGGGTGCGCAAAGCCGTCAGCAAAGGCTCTTCTTGGTCTTCCAGCTCCGGCTGCGCCGCCAGCAACTCCAAAGTCCGCTGCCACAGCTCTCGGTGAGGGCGAAAACTAAACTGCAGCTCTCGCTCCAACAAGGTCTCACGAATTTCGCGGCGGTACTCGGCAAAATGCAAGAAAATCTGCAAAAGATGGGACTCCGATTGTAAGAGCTTGGATCCCTTGTTGGCAGGAGGTTGGCGGGGTTTGGCCCAGCGGTAGCCGCGCACGGCACGGCGCAGGTCTTCTTCCAAGTCCCGGCTGAGGCGACCGTTGCCGCGGCTGAGCAATTCTGCCACTTTATGCAAGTATAAAGAGCGCCATTGTCCACCCAAACCGGCCAGCAGTTGCACAAGGGCTTGCTGGGCCTGCTGAAAATCCGCGGCTCGGCTCAGATCCCGACCGGCCAGCACCTGTTCAATTCGCCAATCCAGCCACAGGGGAGCTTGACTGAGCAAGGTTTGAAACTCAGAAACAGGATGCTCTTGCAAAAACTCGTCGGCATCTTTGCCCTCGGGAAGGGTGAGAATGCGCAGCTCGATTTCTCCGCGCCGCGCTTGGTCTTCAATGGCTTCAATGGCCCGGTTGGCCGCGTTCAACCCGGCCCGATCCGCATCAAAGTTGAGAATCAGCCGCTTCGATTGGGTATAGCGCAGCAGGACTTTCACCTGGTGGGGCGTCAAAGCCGTGCCCATAGCGGCTACAGCGTGGGCAACTCCCGCCTGATGCAGGGCGATGACATCAAAGTACCCTTCCACCACCAAGGCTTGGTCGGCCTTGGCAATGGCGTCGCGGGCAAAGTTAAGGCCGTAGACCACCTGGCTTTTGTTGAACAGCTCGGTTTCTGGAGAGTTCAGGTACTTGGGCTGCTCCTCTCCCAAGGCTCTGCCGGCAAAGCCAATCACCCGCCCCTGCAGGTCGAAAATGGGCAGCATGATGCGGTTGCGGAAGCGGTCGTAATGTCCGGATCCCTGTTGGCGGGGAACCAGCAAGCCGGCTTCTTCTAGAAGTTGGACCGGTTGGCGCTTTTGGTTGACCAGGTATTCGTAGAGCGAGTGCCAGCCGGGGGGAGCAAAGCCGATTTGAAATTTTTGCAAGGTTTCTTCCCTCAGGCGTCGGCTGTGCAGGTACTGGCGGGCCAGGGATCCTAGCTGGGAGCGGAGGGCGTGCTGGTAGAAATCGGCGGCCAGGGCCAAGATCTCCAGCAGCTTTTCCTGGCGGGAGAGTTGGCGCTCGTAGTCCTGGGAGAGGGATCCCCTGGGCTCCGGCACATGGTAGCGGCGGGCCAAGTGGCGCACCGCCTCGGCAAAGGAGAGGCGCTCCATCTGGCTGACAAAGCGGATGACATCTCCGCCCGCCCCGCAGGAGAAGCACTTGTAGATCTGCTTGCTGGGGCTGACCTGAAGACTGGGCTTGCGGTCATTGTGGAAAGGACAGAGGCCGACGAAATTCTTGCCCTGCTTGCGCAGCACCACCTTTTCCGCCACCACCTCGACGAGGTCGGCCTTCTGGCGCACCAGTTGAATGAACTCGGGGGGCAGACCGCTCATGGCCTTGGGGATCCTACACCCCATGGTACCTGC
>NZ_JANSJB010000003.1:17754-18909 GCF_047462355.1 Synechococcus sp. H55.9
GCCAAGTGTGTGGGCTGTCACTTGAACGGGCGCAACAGTTTGGTGGCAGCGAAAAACCTCTCTCTGGCGGCTCTTCATGAGTACCACGTGGATACCCCTGAGCTCATCCAGGCCCAGGTGCGCAACGGCAAAGGGGCCATGCCCGCTTTTGGCAAGCTTCTCAAGCCAGAAGAAATCGAAGCCGTGGCCGCCTACGTTCTAGACCGGGCTGAGCACAACTGGAGCAAAGGCTAATGGCCCAGGAGAGGACTCAAGATCTGACCCTGGCACCTCAGATGCCGCAGGAGCAGAGCTGTGGAGCACAGGGATCCCGCCGCAAAATCTTGTCGGTTGGGGTGGGGGCTCATGGTTTGGTGGCGGTGGGCATTTCTGCCCATGGGGTGGTGGCCATCGGCGTGGTGACCCACGGCATTCTCTCGATTGGCCTGGTGGCCATGGGCGCCCTCTCCTTTGGGCTGGTGTCGATGGGCTTGGCCAGCGCCGGCCTGGTGTCCATGGGCCTTTCCAGTTGGGGTCAGCACAGCATGAGCGTGACCGAATCCCACGGATCCCATCACCATCCTTAGGTTTTGTTGGCCGGATCCTGACCGGTTCTCTTTCCACCTAGCGTTGTTAAGGAGTATTTACAATGTTCAGTTGGCACAGTTACCTGGCCTTGGCCAAGAAATCTCTGCTGGCCCTGGGAATGAGCGTTGTGCCCCTTTCTTCTGCTTGGGCCCATGTGACCGTCCATCCCAAAGAGGCCCCGGCGGGCAGCGTTGCCAAGCTCACCTTCCGCGTGCCCCATGGCTGCGATGGCTCCCCGACCATTCGCCTGCGGGTGCAGATCCCGGAAGGGGCCACCTCGGTGAAGCCGATGGTGCACCCCCTCTGGAAAATTGAGACGGTGAAAAAGCCGCTGGATAAGCCCTACGAGTCCCACGGGAAGATGATCACCGAAACAGTGGCCGAGGTGATCTGGAGCGGCGGATCCCTGCCGGATGAGTTCATGGATGAGTTCAGCCTCAGCCTCAGGCTGCCGGATCGCCCCGGCGAGACTATCCCCATCCCGGTCATCCAGGAGTGTGAACAAGGCATGTACCGCTGGATCCAGGTGGCGCAGCCGGGGGAGGATCCCAAAAACCTGCCAGAGCCGGCGCCGCTGCTGAAGCTGAC
>NZ_JANSJB010000003.1:19009-31396 GCF_047462355.1 Synechococcus sp. H55.9
TACCGCTGGATCCAGGTGGCGCAGCCGGGGGAGGATCCCAAAAACCTGCCAGAGCCGGCGCCGCTGCTGAAGCTGACGGACAAAGGAGAGACCCACGGCCACGGCCATGGCGCTCGCTAGCCGGGTTGCCGCTGGAATCATGTCTTTTTTGCAAAAGGGGATCCTCTTCTGGATTCGGGTTGGTCTCCTGGGCACCCTGCTGTGGGTGGGCGGGATCCAGCCCGTTTTTGCCCATGCCAGCTTGCTCTCCACCTTTCCCGAAGATGGAGCGATGCTGCAGGAAGCGCCGGCGCAGGTGCGGCTGGTCTTCAATGAACCTGTGCAGCTCACGCAGCTCCAGGTTCTGGACGGCAACGGCCAGGTGCTGCCCCTGGAAAACTTGGTCGGCACGGGCAACGCACCGCAGGGGGATTTGCCGGCGGAGATCCCGGAAGGGGTTTACATCGTCAGTTGGCGGGCCATCTCTGCCGATTCTCATCCGGTGAGTGGTTCGTTTGCCTTTCAGGTGGGGACGGCGGATCCGGGGCTGTTGCCAGCGCCAAGGGCAGCCCAAGCGGGGGATCCCTTCTATTGGCCGCTGGTGGGAGTGCGCTGGGGGATCTACCTGGGCAGCCTGTTTGTGGTGGGCGTGCTGGGCTGGTGGCGGCTGGTGCGGGGGCGGTCGGGCGCTGCAGATGAAATAGAGCTCTCTGCCGAGGCCTGGGCTTTTGCGGCTGCCTGGCTCACCCTCAGCCTGACGCCGGTGGCTTTGAGTTTGCACCTGGCCCAGCTCTACCCCCACTTTGCCGGGCCGGAGCTGCTGAGCGTGCTGGCCTCTCCCTATGGTTGGGGCACGGGGCTGCGGCTGGTGGGGCTGGGGATCCTGATCTGGGCCTGCGAGGGCGGCCCTGGCTGGGCCAGCGGATTGGGGTCGATGGCGGTGATTGGCTCGTTTTTGCCCATCGGCCATGCCCTCACCAGCAAGTATCCAGTAGCAACAATGGCCCTCTTGGGGCTGCACCTGGCCGGCTCGGCTTTTTGGTTGGGGGGGTTGTGGGGGCTGGAGCGCCTGCTAAGCCATTCGCGCCAGCGGGACGGAGTCTTTGAGTTGACTCCCCCCGCAGTAGGCCTCATCCAGCGGTTTTCCGATGTGGCCACCTGGGCCGTGCCGGGGCTGGTGCTGGCGGGGGTGGGAATGGGCGGGATCCACCGCGGCTGGGACTGGGATCATCCCTACGGTCAGTACCTCTGGGCCAAGCTGCTGCTGGTGCTGATGATCCTAGGGTTGGCCGCCCACAACAAGTTGCGGCTGCTGCCGGCGCTGCGGTCGGGGGTCTGGGCGGCGGCTCGATCCCTGCGCCGGATCGTCCGCCTAGAGCTGGTGGGGCTCGTTCTGGTGCTGGCCTTGACCAGCTTCCTCGTGGCCCAGGCTCCCCCTGGCCCTGGGGTAGTCTCGTCCTGCCAGGAGAAATTGAGCTGGCCGGAAGGCAACTTGCACCTGAGGATTCTGCCCTGTCGTCCTGGGGAGAATGAAATTCGGGTTGAAGTGAAAGGGATCCCGGCCCAGGAGCTGACCCTTGGGTTCTCTCTGCCGGAACAGGGGATCCCCCCTTTACGCCGCACTGTGGCGCCGGCTGGGCCCGGCCAATTTGGGGTGGAGAATGTGCCCCTGGCCCTGGCGGGGGAATGGCAGATCGAGGTGAGACTGTTGGTCGGCGATTTTGAAGAACGGCGAGGCCAGATCGCGGTTTCTCTCCAGCCAGACTAAGACACCCGCCAACCGCCGAGCCAGGGGCTCTCCGCTCAAGGGGGCCAGCCTGTGGCAGAATCGAGCCAGCCTGCAAAACAGCAAAAGGCTGCGCTGCTCAGGTGACCGGCTTGGCTATGGAAGACAAAATCAGGGCGGGAACTGTGCTCAGGGGGCGCTACCGCATTCTCCATCCCCTCGGGGAAGGGGGATTTGGTGTGACCTACAAGGCGGTGGATCAAGACACCTTCGATAGCCCCTGCGTCGTCAAGCGCCTTCGCCCCCTCTCTACGGATCCCTACACGCTGGCCACGGCTCGCAAGCTTTTTGAGCGGGAAGCCAAGGTTCTCAACCAGCTCAATCACTTCGACCAAGTGCCCCGCCTGCTGGCCCACTTCGAGCAGGATCAGGATTTTTACTTGGTGCAAGAGTTTGTTGCCGGCCATGATCTCAGCCAGGAGCTGATCCCGGGCAAGCCGCTGGGCGAGGCCGAGGTTTTGCAACTGTTGCGGGATATTTTGGAGATCCTGCGCCATGTGCATGCCCACCAGATCATCCATCGGGATATCAAGCCGGCCAACCTGATGCGCCGCGATGCTGATGGCAAGTTGGTGTTGATCGACTTTGGGGCGGTGAAAGAGGTGGGACGGCTGGTCAGCCCTGCCCCCGGCCAGACCCAGTTGGCGACGGTGATCGGCTCGGTGGGCTACATAGCGCCGGAACAGCTCAACGGCAAGCCCCAGCCCTGCAGCGACCTTTACGCCGTGGGAGTTCTGGCTATCCAAGCCCTCACCGGTCGTCCCCCTCAGAAGATCCGGGATGATCCCCGCACCGGCCAGCTTATCTGGCGGGATCTGGTTCAGGTCAGCGAGGAGCTGGCGGAGATTTTGGATCGCATGATCTGTCCCCGCTGGCAAGAGCGCTTTCAGTCGGCGGCTGAGGTGCTGGAGGCGCTGCGGCCCCTGCTGCCCAGTCCTGACGAAGCTGTTCTGGCGGTGGATCAAGTTCTGGCAGCGCGCCTCTTGACCCGTGGACAGGAGAAAGCCCGCCAAGGGGATTTCCAGGGAGCAATTGCCGACTATACCTTGGCCATTCAATTGGATCCCCGCAACAGCCGCGCCTACAGCCAGCGGGGCAGCGCCCGCTACAAAAGTGGAGACTTGGCAGGGGCTATCGCAGACTACACCCAAGTTATTCAATTGGCAGGGGATGCCCGCGCCTATTTCAACCGGGGCATCGCCCGCTACCGGCTGGAGGACTACGAGGGGGCTGTTGCCGACTATACACAGGCTCTCCGCCTCAACCCGCAATGGGCGGTGGCCTACTACAACCGCGGCAATGCTTACCGGCAACTGAATCAGCAGCAGCAGGCCATTGAGGATTATTCGCGGGCCATTGAGCTCAACCCAGAGGATGTGCGGGCCTATTTCAACCGCGGCGTGGTGCGCGGCCATCTGGGAGATGCACAGGGGGCAGCAGCAGATTTTTCCGAGGTGATCAAACGGGATCCACAGGATGGAGAGGCTTATTTCAACCGGGGGGTGGCGCGGGCCCAGTTGCTGGATCTGCAGGGGGCTGTCGAGGACTACACCCAAGCGTTGCAGTTGGATCCTGGCCAGGGCAAAGCCTATTACCGGCGGGGCCTGGCCCGACAAGTGTTGGGGGATCCCCAGGGGGCTGTTGAAGATTTTTCTCAGGCCATAGCGCTGCGGGCTGCGGAAACGGGCGAACTTTCTGGGACAGAGGCGGCTGCCCAAGCAGATCTCTACTTGCAGCGGGCCATGGCCCACCTGAGCAACAACGCTCTGGAGCCGGCGCTGGCCGATTGTGAACAGGCCCTCGGCCTGGATCCCAAGCTGTCGCGGGCCTATCTCTGCCGGGGCTTGGCCCGTCAGGGGCTGGGGGATCCCGGCGGCGCCCTGGCAGACTTCAACCGTGCCCTGGAGCTGGATCCCCAGATGGCCAAAGCCTACCTCAATCGGGGCATTGCCCAGCTCGATTTGGGCAACGTCGCCGCGGCTCTGGCGGACTTGAGCCAGGCCATCGCTTTGGATCCCCAAGATGCCGGTGCCTACAGCAGCCGCGGGCGGGTTCATCGGCTGCTGGGGGATCTGCTGGCGGCCCTACAGGATTACACGGCTGCTCTGGAGCGGGATCCGCAAAACCCCCAGCTCTACTTCAACCGCGGCCAACTCCATGCGGAGCGGGAAGATTGGTCGGCAGCCTGTGAGGACTTCTCGCAGGTGTTGCAATGGGCGGCCCGGCCTGGGATCCCGCGCGGGTCGGAGCTCTTGGTGAATGCCCATCTGGGCCGCGGCATGGTGCGACAGCGGCTGGGGGACTGGCAGGGGGCGCTGGCCGATTTCGACCAAGCTCTGCAAGGAGATCCTCAATCAGGCTTGGCTTATTTCCATCGTGGCCAGGTGCGGGCTGCCCTGGGAGATGGGCCGGGGGCCATCCAAGACTACCACCAGGCTTTGGCGCTGGGGGCAACCGTGGCCGAAGCGGACATTCGCCGAGATCTGGCGCGGGTGCACGCTCAGACGGGGGATCTGCAGGCGGCCCTAGAGCAGTTGAACGAGGCGGTGCGCCTGCAGCCGCAGCGGCGGGATCTGCGCCAAGAGCGAGCCGAGCTCCATCGGCAATTGGGCCGGTGGCAGGAAGCAATTGCCGACTACGATGAGGTGTTGCGGCAGGATCCCCAAGACTGGACGGCTTGGTTAGGACGGGGCATGGCCCATCGGCAGATGGGCAACTTGGCTTCTGCCATTCAGGATCTCAGCCGGGTTTTGCAGCAGGATCCCGACCATAGGGAAGCGCTGTGGCAGCGGGGACAAACTCTGCTGCAGTTGGGCCAGAAGGAAGCGGCCCTGTCCGATCTCGACCGCCTGCTGCAAAGGGATCCCCACCACGGGATGGCCCGCCTGGCCCGCGGCTCCCTCTTGAAGGAGCTGGGGCACCCTGCGCAGGCCGAATCCGACTTTGACCAGCTCATCCAGGAAAAGGCCCAAGAGGGGGAACAGAAGCTCTCTCTGGAAGCCCACCTGCAGCGGGCCCAGGTTCGCCGCCTGCGCCACAACCTGGAGGGGGCGGTGGCCGATTTGGATCGGGCCTTGGAGCTGGCCGGCCCCGGGGCTCCGGAAGCGCTGGTCACGGCCGCCCTGCTGTACCGGGGCTTGTGTCACCAAGAGAGGGGGGATCTGGCCGGGGCGCTGGCGGATTTCACGGCGCTGATCCAGCAGCAGCCGCAGTCTTCTCAAGGATTTGCCCTGCGGGCAAGGGTGCATCTGGCTTTGGGAGACAAACAGGGGGCGTTGGCGGATCTCGACCAAGCCCTGGGTCTCAACCGGGACTGGGGAGTGGCCGATGCGGCCCTGACCTACCGTCAACGGGGGGATCTGCATCGGCAGGCCAATCGCCCTGAACTGGCCATTGCCGACTACACGCAGGCCCTGGCCTTGAACCCACAGGAGCGCACTGCTTTGCTCTGCCGAGCTCTCTTGTGGGATCGCGCAGGGCAGACGGACAAAGCTCTGGCAGACTACACTCAACTGCTGCAACTGGAGCTGGATCCCCAAGAGCGCGTCTGGGTCTTGAACAACCGCGGCTGGGCTTGCGCCCAACAGGGGGATTTCTCGGCGGCCATCCGCGACTACACCCAAGCCATCGAGATCGACCCCTGCCACCTCAACGCTCACTACAACCGCGCCCTGGCCCGGGCTGCCTCTGGGGATTGGCAGGGGGCCTGCCAGGATTTCCAGGCTGCCCTCCAGATCCAGGAGTACCAAGGTCGGCTTTTGGAAGAGGCCAGTCTCCCTTTCTAGGGATCCACTCAAGCCTCCTCCGCACCTTCTCCCGTCTCCGGTCGCAGCAGCGGGAAGGCGATGACATCACGGATGCTAGGGGCGTCGCACAGCAGCATCGCCAGACGGTCGATGCCGATGCCCAGGCCGCCGGTGGGAGGAAGGCCGTACTCCAGGGCGGTGAGGAAGTCCTCGTCGAGAAAGTGGGCCTCTTCGTCTCCGGCTGCCTTCAGGGCCGCCTGGGCCTCCAGCCGCTGCCGTTGGTCTACCGGGTCGGTCAGCTCCGAGTAGGCGTTGGCCGTCTCTCGCCCGACGATAAACAGCTCAAAGCGCTCCGCCAACCCCGGCTTGCTGCGGTGGGGCTTGGTGAGCGGACATACCTCCAGGGGATAGTCCAGAACAAAAGTCGGCTGGCGCAGACGGCTTTCGCAGCAGTGCTCGAAGGCTTTGACCAGCAGCTTGCCGGGGGAGTCCTGGGGGGAGAGATCGGGGATCCCCTGCTCGGCCAGGGCGGGCAAGAGCTCGGCGGTGGATCCCTTTTCCACGTCGATGAAGATGCCGGTGGCCTCTTCCACCAACTCCTGTATCGTCACCCGCCGCCAGGGTGGGGTGAGGTCGATGGCTTCCCCTTGGTAAGTAATTTGCAGGGATCCCCGTACCGCCAGGGCGGCGTTGCAGACCAGGGTTTCGGTCAGCTCCATCATGGTGTGGTAGTCGGCAAAGGCTTGATAGGCCTCTAGCGAGGTGAACTCCGGGTTGTGGCGGGTGGAGATGCCTTCGTTGCGAAAGACCCGCCCAATTTCGTACACCCGCTCGATCCCGCCCACCACCAGCCGCTTCAGGTGTAGCTCGGTGGCGATGCGCAGGTAGAGATCCAGATCCAGGGCGTTGTGGTGGGTGATGAAAGGCCGCGCCTCCGCCCCGCCGGGGATCACCTGCAACACCGGCGTCTCGATCTCCACAAAGCCCTGCTCCTCCAGGGTCTGCCGCAGGGAGCGGACGATCTTGGCCCGGTCGAGCAAGGTTTGCTTCACCTCGGGGTTGACGATGAGATCGACGTAGCGCTGGCGGTAGCGTTTCTCCACATCCCGTAGGCCGTGCCACTTGTCGGGCAGGGGCAGCAGCGCCTTGGTCAGCACCTGGTACTCGTCCACCCGCACCGACAACTCGCCTTTTTCGGTGCGCTTGAGACAGCCCTTGGCTCCCAGCCAGTCGCCCACGTCGAGGAGCTTGTCCAGGTTCTTGAAAGCCAGCTCTCCCATGTGCTCCGTCAGCCGTTGCTTTTCTAGGTAGAGCTGGATGGTGCCGGAGCGATCCTGAAGGGTAAAAAAGGCCAGTTTGCCCATGACCCGCCGCGCCCGGATCCGTCCGGCCACGGCCACCTGCACATCCTCCCGCTCGGCGCCGGGCTCGAGATCGGCAAATTGGGCCTGCAACTCGGCGGCCAGGTGGGTAACCGGGAAAGAATAGGCATAGGGCAGGATCCCTTGCTCCTGCAGGTGGCGGGCTTTCTCGAGACGGGCGGCCCGTTGGGCGGCTTCACTGCTGCTGGGGAGAGTGGACATAGGAGTAAAGGGAATAGAGGATTTCAGGAACGGACGGGATCCTTTTTTTACTCTTCCGGCGGCGCGATCCCGTGGGAACGCAGCAGCTCCAAAAGTCTTTCGGCCCGTTGGCGTTCTCTTTCGGCCCGCTGCTGCTCTAGGGCGGCCTTTTCCTCGCCGGTGGGCAAAACTTGGCCCTCTCGGTCACACCAGCGCAGCCATTCCGTGTTGACGCCCTCGAAGGATCCCTGCCAGAGGGTCAAGCCCAGGCCAATCTCCTCCAGCCAAGTGGAATCGAAGGGAACCAGCTCTCCCCCCCGCCGCTGAAAAAGAACCAGCGGGGATCCCTGTAACTCCCGCAGTTGCCGCAAAGGATCGTACACCCCGTAGTAGGCCACCCCAGCGCGGGCATAGTCCCTGAGTTTGCGGCCCAGCTCTTCCCCCTCGCGGTTGGAGACAATCTCAATGACCACGTCGGGGGGCTTGCCCATCTCCCAGACGAAGTAGGTGCGATCTTCCTTGCGCTCGAAGCTGGCGGGGGGAGCCACCTCCAGGCTGAGCATGACATCGGGCACCAGCGGCGGCAGCTTGAGGGCGTAGAACAGGCCGACGTTGGCCGTGGCCAAGAAGGGGATCGGCTCGCCGCTGTCTTTGGCCCTGGGTTGAAAGGAAGCGTAGAGGGCGTTGGTGAGCAGGCGCTGCAGCTTCTCTGAGTAGATGCTATCCACAGGCTGGTCGTCCTCGATTGTCAGGTCGCTGACATCCGGTGGCGGCGGCGGTGGAAACTCCGCTGCTGGTGTCGAGGGCTTGAGGGGGCTAGAAGGTGCAGAAACCATGATGCCGGGATCCCTTGCAGGGTTGCTAGGGGCTGCTCGGTTGTTTGTCGATCAGCCGATATGAAACCATCTCGAGGGTAGCAAAGGCTGCTGGGAAAAGGGTGACCAGAGAGCTTCTCCAATCCCACGCCAGAGACAGAAGCCCAACCCTGGGCTTGCCTCCTTGAGCAGAGCAAGAGACAAAAAATCCTGCCAGACCTCCTCAGCTTTGGCCGGATCCCTTTTGGAGAGCAGCTAGCGCTCTGCTTGGGCGTTCAAGCGGGAGACGATCAGGTACACCACGAAGATAAACAGGGCCACCAACGCCATAGGTCGATCCTTGGTCAGTATCTTTCGCCAGTGTCTGTAGGATAGGGTGCCCACCCGAGCAGGGATCGAGTCGCTGTCCTTGCATAAGACTTTACTATATAACGCTATAGATATGACATTTGCCCGCAGGTTGGTTCTCGGCGGAAGATCGACTGCCGAGCTGGGCCAGTTGGGGATCCCCTCTCACTGGGTAGGCTCGGAGCTGGGCAGAGCCACCAGCAGGGCCTCCAGCAGCCGCTGCACCCGGCTTAGGCGCAGGCCAGCGTCGGCCAAAACAGGGCTGTTGGGGATGATGGCGTGGCGGAACCCCAGCTTGGCGGCTTCCTTGAGGCGCTGCTCCAACTGCGGCACCGGGCGCACCTGTCCCCCCAGGCCCACCTCGCCAATCAAGACTGTAAAGGGATCCACCTGGCGATCCCGGAAGCTGGCGGCCACGGCCACCGCCACCCCCAAGTCGGCAGCCGGCTCGGCCACCTGGATGCCGCCGGCGGAGGCGATGTAGGCGTCGTATTTGGAAAGCGGGATCCCCACCCGTTTTTCCAGCACCGCCAAGATCTGCAGAAAGCGGTTGGGCTCGATGCCGGTGGCGGTGCGGCGGGGGGAGCTGTAGCTGGTGGGGCTGACCAGGGCCTGCACCTCGACCACCAAAGGGCGGGTGCCCTCACAGGCGACGATGGTGGCTGTTCCTGGCGTGGCCTGATCCCGGCTGCTCAAAAAAAGCTGCGAGGGGTTGTCTACTTCCACCAAGCCAGAGGCAGTCATCTCGAAAACGCCGATTTCCTGGGCTGCCCCAAAGCGGTTCTTGACGGCGCGCAGCAGGCGGTGGCTCTGAAAGCGATCCCCCTCGAAGTACAAGACGGTGTCCACTAAGTGCTCCAGCACCTTGGGCCCGGCCAGGGATCCATCTTTGGTGACATGGCCAACGATGAGCAGGGCCACCCCCAGTTTTTTGGCCACCCGCATCAAGAGGCCGGCACATTCCCGCACCTGGGAGACGGATCCCGGCGCTGAGCTAAGCTGCCCCCAGAAGATGGCCTGAATGCTGTCAATGATGGTCACCTGCGGCTGCAGAGCCTGGATCTCGGCCAGAATGGCCTCCAGCTCGGTCTCGGCCAATAGGTAGAGCTGCTCGCTTTCTATCCCCAGCCCCTCCGTCCCGCCGAGGCGATCTGCACGCAGCTTAATCTGTTGGGCCGATTCCTCCCCCGACACGTACAAGACAGGCCCGCCCTTGGCCAGATGAGCGGCAGTCTGCAGCAGCAGAGTGCTTTTGCCAATGCCCGGATCGCCGCCGATCAACACCAGGGATCCCGGTACAATGCCGCCCCCCAACACGCGGTCGAACTCGCCAAAGCCCGAGGAAAGGCGGGGGTGGCGATCCGAGTGCACCTGAGCGAGAGGAAGGGCTGCCTGGGGGATCCCGCTGCCGCGGCTGCGCGGGGGGACAAGACGCTGGGGTGACCCAGACTTGGGAGAGGGGGTGAGAACCACCTCCGTCAGGGTATTCCAGGCGCCACAGTTGTCGCAGCGGCCCAAAAACTTGGGATAGCGCTCGCCGCACTGGCTACACTCCCAGACGGTTTTGGCCTTGGCCATGAGCAGGGATCCCGCCTCTTTCTCAGGATACAAAGACTCGATCCCGCTGGCGCAATCAGGATCTCCGCAAGGGCTCCGACCGGCTGCCGCTAACTGTGGGGCACAGGAACGGCAGGAATGGGCACCTCCGGCAAGACTAGGGATCCGCACTGGCCGTGGTGGCGCAGCAGATGGTCACAGAGCACCAAAGCCACCATCGCCTCCACCATCGGCACCGCCCGCGGCAGCACACAGGGATCGTGGCGCCCCCGCGCCGCCAAGACCGTCTCCTGCCCGTCGAGGGTGACCGTGCTTTGGGGCTGGCGAATGGTGGCGGTGGGCTTGAAGGCCACCCGCAGGACGATATCTTCCCCGTTGCTGATGCCCCCCTGGATGCCGCCGGAGCGGTTGCTGCGGGTGCGCCAGCCGCTGGGGGTCATGTAAAACTCATCGTTGTGCTGCTTGCCCGTCAGGTAGGTGCCGGCAAACCCCGACCCAATCTCAAACCCCTTGCTGGCCGGCAGCGACATCACCGCCTTGGCCAGGTCGGCTTCTAGTTTGTCAAACACGGGGCAGCCCAGCCCGCGGGGCACATTGCGGGCCACGCACTCCACCACTCCCCCGAGAGAATCCCCTTCCCGCGCCGCTGCTTCGATTTTCTCAATCATTGCCGCCGCCGCTTCTGGGTCGGGGCAGCGGACAATGTTGGCTTCCACCTGCTCGGCTGTTACTGAGCTGGGATCCACCTGCGCCTCCACGTCTTTGACCCGCTGCACATAGGCCAGGATCTCCACCCCTGCCGCCAGACGCAGGATCTTCTTGGCAATGGCCCCGGCGGCCACCCGGCCAATGGTCTCCCGCGCCGAGGCCCGTCCTCCCCCCTGCCAGTTGCGGATGCCGTACTTGGCCTGGTAGGTGGCGTCGGCATGGGAAGGGCGAAAGGTGGTGGCCATTTCGCGGTAGTCCTGGGGGCGGGCGTCCTGGTTGCGCACCAGGATGTGGATGGGCGTGCCCAGCGTAAAGCCCTGGAAAACCCCGGAGAGGATCTCGCAGCGATCCGCCTCCTGGCGCGGCGTGGTGATGGAGCTCTGGCCAGGGCGGCGCCGATCCAGCTCCGCCTGGATGTCGGCCTCGCTCAAGGGCAGCCGCGGTGGGCAGCCGTCCACCACCACCCCCACCGCCCCCCCGTGGGACTCGCCGTAGGTGGTGACGCAAAACAAGACGCCGAAGGAGTTGCCGTTGGCCATGGGATCCCTGGGTTGCCAAGAGGTAGAGAAGCTGCCCGCTCCGTTTGCGCTAGCAGGACAGAGTCCTTCGAGGCCTGAGCGAGCTCTAGGGTTGGGGATAAAAAGCCCCCAAGCGACTGTTTTCTATTCTGCACCAGGGAACTGCCGAGCAGCGCGGTGCAACTGACGGCAGCCGGCAATCCCCCGCAACACCAGGTGGGGATCCCAGTGCAGTTCCCTGTCCAGGGGGCGCAGGTGGGCGTAGAGCAGCTCGCCATCGCCGCCGGTTACTAGCAGGGGCCCCTGGGGAAAGCGGCGCCGCCAGTCGGCGATGAAGTCCTGCAAGCCGGCCAGCAGGGTGTGGAGAATGCCGCTGCGGATGGCAGCCCCAGTGTCCCTGGCCCAGCGGGGGGGCAAGGGATCCGCTGCCTCCCACTCCACTTTGGGCAGGCGGGCGGTGTGGTCGGCCAGTGCCTGTGCCTGCAGCCCTAGGCCGGGCAGGATCGCCCCTCCCAGCAGGGATCCCTCCGGGTCAGCCCCCGTCAGGGTTAGGGCGGTGCCGGCGTCGATGACCAGACAGGGCCAGCCGTAGTGGATGCCGGCAGCCCAGACGGCCAGCGCCCGATCCAGCCCCAGGCCGGGGTAGGGATCCCGCAGCGGCACCTGGGAGAGTCCAAGGCAATGCACCCACGGGGATCCCGGCGGCAAAGGGGCAGAGCCAACGGCAGCCAGCCACAGCTCCGTCTCTTCCGGCCAGGACAAGGGCCGGTGGGCAGGGAACTGTTCCACCTTGACCAAGGTCTCCCCCACAAACCAGCCCCAGCGCACGTGGGTGTTGCCCAGCACCGCCGCCAGCCACCGGTCGGGTTGGGCCTCAAAACTCATGCAGCAGCTCCGCCTCCACGCGAAACAGCTCCACTGGCTGATCCGCAGGGATCCCGGCCAACCTTTTGGCGGTGGAAAGCTGCCATTCCGTTGTCAGGGCTTCTCCGGGCAGCAACACCGCCCCCCGCGTGCCCGTGCGAATGAACAGGCCCATGCGGGTGGGATCCACCTGCTCCAGCGAGGGGATGGGCACCACCCGTCGCACGATGGCCACCTGGATGGACGCCGACTCCAGCTCCCCAGGTCGCAGGGGCGGATAGCGCCAGTCGCGGGTAACAGCCCCCACCGCCGCCCGGATGGTGGCCCTGGCCAGATCGCCGCCGGGATCCAAGCTGCCCCAACAGCCGCGGGGCCGTCCCTCCCTGGTCACCGTAACAAAAACTCCCGCCGGGCGCCGCCAGTGGGGCGGGATCTCTTCTGGGGCGGGCAGCACCTGGCCGGTGGCGAAGTAGTGGGCGATGGCCTGCCGCGCCAGGGCCGGCA
>NZ_JANSJB010000003.1:31496-47711 GCF_047462355.1 Synechococcus sp. H55.9
GGATCGCGGATAAACTCGTTGAACAGGCCCAGGGCATTGGAGCCGCCGCCCACACAGGCCAGCAACACGTCCGGCAACCCTCCCCATTTCTCCTGACACTGCTGCCGCGTCTCCTGGCCAATGACATCGTGAAAGGCCCGCACCAGCTTCGGGTAGGGGTGGGGCCCGGCCACCGTGCCAATGACGTAGTGGGTGGTCTCCACATGGGTTACCCAGTCGCGGATGGCCTCGGAGAGGGCATCTTTGAGGGTGGCCGTGCCGGCTTCCACCCCGCGCACCTCAGCGCCCAACAGGCGCATCCGCTGCACGTTGGGGGCCTGCCGCTCCATGTCCAGCGCCCCCATGTAGATGACGCATTCCAGGCCGAAGCGGGCGCACACCGTTGCCGTGGCCACCCCATGTTGGCCGGCGCCGGTCTCGGCGATGATCCGCCGCTTGCCCATGCGCACCGCCAGTAGCACTTGGCCGAGGGCGTTGTTGATCTTGTGGGCGCCGGTGTGGTTGAGGTCTTCCCGTTTGAGGTAGATCTGGGGGCCGCCGTAGTGTTCGGTAAGCCGCTGGGCAAAGTAGAGGGGGCTGGGCCGCCCGACAAAATCCCGCAACAAGCTGTGCAACTCGGCGCGAAACTCGGGATCCTGCCAGTGCCGCTCAAAGGCTTCCTCCAGCTCCGTCAGGGCGCTCATCAGGGTTTCCGGCACAAAGCGGCCCCCAAACGGCCCAAACCGGCCCTGGGGATCCGGGCGCACCTGTGGGTCAAGGGGATCCCAAGCAACAGCGTGGGCAGCAGCAAGAGGAGTTGAGGTCATGGCAAATCTGTTGGTGCGGGCTGGGCAGCCGGCAATAGGAGACAGGCCTCCCTATTTTACAAAAGTCGGAAACGCGGGAAGGCGACTATTTGCCGCCCTAGAGGGTGGGATCCCGCCAAAACCGGCTTTGAATAGGGGACTTCCAGGGATCTTTAGGATGAGGCCGTCTGATTTTGGGGAGCGGCCTTTATGGACAAGCATCTGCAAGAGTTGCTCCAGCAAGAAGATCAAAAGCGCATAGACGAAGAACTACGCCGCACCTATGCCCTTTCTCAAAAGTCTCAGGGAGTGGCAATCTTTTTGTCGTTATTGCTGGCTTTTGCAGCCTACATTTATACGCGGCGATGGAAAGCGCTGATGGTCTTTTTGGGGTGGTGCATTTTTGTAAGGACTCCGTCCCGCTGACGCGAACGGCGTGTTGTTTGGCGACGAAGAAGGAGAAGTTTCTCTCCCTGGACTTTTTCTGGCCTCCACCTGGGCAGCAGTGGACAACTGCGCCGCTATCCAGCGAGCTAGAGAAAAAATTGAACTGCTGCGCTCCGGGCAAAACCTCGATAGCGACCGGCGGAGTTAATCGACATCAAATCAACAAGCTGGAAACCCTATCCTTCTCCCCTCTCCCTGTGGGAGAGGGGTTGGGGGTGAGGGATCCCTTTGCCAGCAGCAGTTTAGAAAAAAGGAGCCTAGAATGGCCGCAGATCCGAAAAACTCGAAACCATGAGATCTGCTGCTTGCTTAGCCTGTCTGCTCGCCGCTCTCTTTGTGGGAAAAGGGATCCCGGCTCTGGCCTCACCCGCTCTTTTGGTACTGGCCCAGTCAAGTTTTCAGCCCTACATCAATGCCCGCTTTGGCTATCGCCTCGACTATCCGGCCGATTTTGTCCCCCAAGGGGAATCCGATAGCGGCGACGGTCAGGTGTTTGTCGGCGAAGAGGGGGCTGAGCTCCGCGTTTGGGGTGGGTACAATATTTTTCAAGCAACGCCCGCCAGCGCCCTGCAAGAGGAGTTGCAGCGCAGCCGAGAAAGCGGACGCCGGGTTACCTATCAAGTTGCCGGTCGGGATTTTTTCGTGGTCTCCGGCTACGAGCCAGGCAGCTTGCGGATTTTCTATCTCAAAAAGCTTGTCCGCCCCTCTCTAGAGGCTGGCTTTGAATTGGTCTATCCGGCTAGCCGGCGCGAGCGCTACGACCGGGATGTGGAAGCCATAGCCCGCTCCCTGCGCTTTGGGGATCCCTGACCCAGGCCCCAGTTGGGGCATGATCATAGGGATCCCTGGCAAAACCCAATGGCCGAGAGACCGCTGGACAGTTGGCTGCGGGAACGGATGCAAGCCGTTGGCCTTTCCTCATGGCAGGCCTTGCAAGCTCAAGCAGGGATCAGCCGCCGCGCCCTCGATCAGGTGCGTCAAGGGCGGTGGGGATCCCTGCGCCTGGAGCAACTGCAAAAGTTGGCTGCCGCTCTCCGGTGGGATGTGGGATCCCTGCTTGGCGGCGGAAGGGGCTCTGACAATGCAGAGGCAATCTTCTCCCTGCTGCAGCCGCTGCTGACCAGCTACCCCACCGTCCGCGAGATTGCCCGGCGCAAGCCGGATTGGCCGGCCCAGAACGTGACGGCTCTGTTCCGGTCGCTGGATGCCCTGCTGCAGCAGTGGGGGTATGAAGCCATCGGCAGCCCTCTTGAATCTGTCCCCTTCGACCCGCAACTGCACCAGCCGGATCAGCCGGACATTCGGCCTGGGGATCCTGTCTATATCCGCTTTGTCGGCTACCGCTGCGGCCAACGCATTCTTTGCCCGGCCAAAGTTAGTCGCTCCCTGCCCGGAGGATTGAGCTGATGGCACCCGTCCCCAAAGCGACGCTGGCTATTGATTTTGGCACCAGCAATACGGTTGTGGCGGTTTGGGATCTTGGACAAGAAGCGCCCCGCCTGCTCAGCCTTCCCGGCCTCTCCCGCCCCAGTTACGCGGCTATTCCCAGCCTGGTCTACGTCAAGGGAAAAGGCCAGCTCTTGGTGGGAGAAACCGTGCGCGCCGGGCGCTGGGGGGCAGTGGATCCGCAGCGCTTGTTTCAGGGCTTCAAGCGGGATCTGGTGGCGGAGTTTGTGCCCCCGCCGCGAGTTCTGGATGGGGAGCGCTACGATGCCGAGAGGGTGGCCCAGGCTTTTTTGCAGGCGGTGATGGAAGCCATCCAACAAGAGTACCCGCAGCCGCAACAGGTGGTGTTTACAGCTCCCGTCGGCTCTTTTGAGCGCTACTTAAACTGGCTGCGGAGGGTGGCCGGGGATCCCATTCAGATTGTGGACGAGGCCACTGCTGCTGCCCTGGGCTATGCGGTTGGCCAGCCGGGATCCCTTGTGCTGGTGGTGGATTTCGGTGGCGGCACCTTGGATCTCAGCCTGGTGCGCACCCTTCCCCCTCAGCCGGGCGACCCTGTCCTCAAGGCGGAGGTGATTGCCAAGGCCGACGCCTACGTGGGCGGATTGGACATCGACATCTGGATTGCCGAATACCTGCTGGGGCAACTGGGGCTGAGCCGGCAGCAGCTGGGAGCCCTGAGCTGGATTACCCTTTTGGAGCAGGCAGAACAGCTCAAGATCGCCCTTTCTGCCCAGCCCAAGGCGGTGGGCAGTTGGTTTGACGACGAGGCCCTAACTGCCTATGAGCTGCAGTTGGATCGGCAGGTGCTGGAGGAGATTTTAGAAACCCACCAGCTCTTGGATCAAATCCGCCAGTGCCTAGACGATGTGCTTCTCACTGCCCAGGCCAGGGGAGTGGGCAAAGGCCAAATTGAGCAGGTGCTCCTGGTGGGAGGCAGCTCCCAACTGCCGGCAGTCCAAGAGCTGCTCCGCTCCTACTTTGGCAAAAAGAAAGTCCGCTGCGAACGCCCCTTCGACGCTGTGGCCTTGGGCGCCCTGCAGGTGGGCCGCCAAGTTAAGCTGGAGGATCGCCTGCACCACAGCTACGCCATCCGCCTCTGGGATCCCTTGCAAAAAAGCTATATCTACTACCCTCTGTTTGAGCGGGGCAGCCCCTACCCCTGCCGACGCTCCGAGCCCTTGATCTTGCAGGTGGCCAACGACGGGCAAACCGAAATTCGCCTCGATGTGGGAGAAGTGGCTCAGGTGGCCCAGGCCGAGGTGGTTTACGACGAGCTGGGGCGCATGAGCAGCCGCCAACTCACTCGACAAACCGATTTTCGATCCCTGGCCCCTGGCGCCGAGCCGGCTTGTCTGGCCCGCCTGCAACCCCCAGGCCGGGCAGGAGAAGATCGCCTCAAGGTGGAATTTGCCGTCGATGCCTCGCGGCGGCTGCTGGCCACTATCTTCGACTTGCAAACCCAGCAACTTTTGGTAGAGGCCCAGCCCGTAGCCACCCTGAGTTAGAGAGAGAAAGGCACTCAGCCTCTTGTCGCACCGAAACCCAAACAGCGCTATCTGGCCATCCTCCCCTCTCCCTCAGGGAGAGGGGCCGGGGGTGAGGGATGCCTCAGGGAGAGGGGCCGGGGGTGAGGGTAAATTTGAAACGACCATAACCCGATCGATTGGATGGGGATTTGATTGGGCCTAGCTTGAGCAATTCAGTATTTGAGAAAAAGCCTTGTTTTCGCCACCACCTCCCTCTTTTGCCCGTCCCCCCCTAGACTTTATCCCGCCGGCCTACAAGCCCTGGGTGCTGCGGCTTGTCCACGGGATCCTGCCACTGCTGTTGCGGCTGAGGGTGCGGCCCTGGCTTCCTTCCGGCATTGCCAAAATCGAGGCTAGGGGCGTGCAGACCCTGGCGCAGCTCTACCACCAGTTTCAGGCGGGCCAGATCCGGCTGATCCTCGCTTTCCGCCATGTGGAGGTGGATGATCCCCTGGTGGGCCTCTACGTGCTCTCTCGCCTGGTGCCGCAGGCTGCCCGTCGCCAAGGGATCCCCCTCCGCAAACCCATTCACGCCCATTTTCTCTACGACCGGGGCATGCCTCTTTGGGGTGGCGAGTGGCTAGGGTGGCTTCTGTCTCGCCTGGGCGGGATCCCTGTGCATCGGGGACGGCGGGTGGATCGGCTGGCGCTGGCGGCGGCGCGGCGCCTACTGCTGGACGGCCCATTTCCTTTTGGGATCGCCCCGGAAGGGGCCACCAATGGCCACAGCGAGCGGGTCAATCCTCTGGAGCCGGGAACGGCGCAACTGGCCTTTTGGTGCGCCGAAGACCTGGCCAAAGCCGGTCGTTCGGAAAAGGTGGTTGTGGTGCCCATCGGGATCCAATATCGCTACCTAAAGCCCTCTTGGAAAAAGCTGGAGCGCCTGCTAAGCCACCTCGAGCGCCTCAGTGGCCTGACGCCGCCGGCGGATCCCAAGCCTTCCGCAAACCGCCACTGTGCTCAGCGGATCTGTGGCCTGGCCCACCACCTGCTGGCCCAGATGGAAACGTTTTACGGCCTTCCCCCTCTTCCTTCTGGGGCGCCTTTCAACGCCCGCCTGGAACGGCTGCTCCACACGGCGCTGCAGACAGCCGAGACCTACTTTGGTCTGTCTCCCCAAGGGGACTGGAACAGCCGTTGCCGCCGCATCGAAGAAGCCGCCTGGACCCAGATCTACCGAGAAGAATTGCGGCATCCCGGATCCCTGGCCCCGCTGCAGCGGGGGTTGCTCAACTGGAAAGCCCAGCAGGCCACCCTCTACCTGCAGCACATGCGCCTGGTGGAAAGCTGCGTGGCCGTGCAAGAAGAGTACTTGCTGAGCAGGCCTTCTTTTGAGCGGCTGGCAGAAAGTGCCCTGATCCTGTTTGATGTCTTGGCCCGCCTGCGCGGCGATCCCTACCCGGCCCGGCCTCGCCTGGGTTGGCGAGAAGTTCAAGTTACGGTGGGGGATCCCATCTTGGTGAGCCAGCGATGGGAACGCCAGTACCGCCAAGGCCGCCAGGAAGCCAGACAGGCAGTAGCCGAGCTAACTCAAGATTTGCAACTTGCTCTCGAGCGCATGATCTCTTGAAGCAGCAATATGCCTGGCTGGCACAGTTGCCTGTGGTAGGGATGCGGAGCCCTTTCTCCCGCTCCCCTCTCCCAGAGGGAGAGGGGCTGGGGGTGAGGGCGGATCCCCCTGGGAGAGCCGACTTTAGTCGGAGGAGTGTCAAGACCATCTATAAGCAATGGCTAGGCCAGTTGCTCCTTTGACGTAGTCAATGTCTTCGCGGAACTTTTTGAGCTCCTGCTTTTAGATTGCATAGGCAGCATCAAGGGCGGTGGTAGGGGAGCCGAGACGCTTTGGAAGTTCCCCTTTCCCAAAAGCAAGAAGACTCAACCTCGGTCGGGTGCTGCCCCAGCTTTTGGGAAGACAGCAGGGGGGATAGAAACAGCCGTTGCGCCAAGGTCTGCCCAAAAAGCAAGGGATCCCTTCTCTAGGGATCCCTCTTCTAAGACCAATTGAGACTAGAACAAATTAGTCGCGCTCAATGTACAAAAAGAGCACGGCCATGGTTACTGCCGGAAGCAGCCAACCGACAATGGGGACGAAAATCCAAGGAAGATAAGCAGCAGCGTAAGAACCGGTCATGGTTTTGCTCCTCTCCAGTGTCTTGACAAGCTTGACAACTAATTCACCAACCCTCGAAAGATGGCGTCGATCCCGGCAAAGTTCTCCAACAGGAAGTAGGCAGCAAAGACGCCACCCATGCCTCCCAAGAAAAATCCTGCCGTCAGATCCCCCCAGCCACGCGCCGTAGATAGAGGATTGGCTCCCGGCGTTTCCGGCTTGTTTCCAAAGGTAACACTGCCATACGCAGACATGCAGGCGGTTCCCAGCAACACAATCACCATGGCCGTGACCAGCCCACCCAAATTGGCCGCCTCAGGATAGTCGCGCAGCGGGCCCACCACGATTTCCGGCCCCACCAAGAAATAGCCATGCGCCAACCCAATCTCCAGCCCCCGCAACAGCGGCGATAGGCCAGGACGGTTGATGGGGAGATTGTTGATAAACAGACGGGTGACAGGAGAATCGCTAATAGGCGTCGAAAGATGCCCCTCGCAGGGATCGTCGTTAAAGGTGCGAATGTAATCCATGTCCGAAGGTCCTGCCTGGAATTTTGCGACTCATTCTACGAGGCTTAAGTTACGCTCTCGGCAACCCATACTCGGATCGTTAAAAAAGTTCACGCTCGCTTAACACAGAGATAGCTCCTCAGTTTGAGACTTTTCCCCGGCGCTCCACGCTGCTTCCGGGCTCTGACCCACCAGCAAACGCGAACCCCCCTGCGCAACTTACGGGGGGAGAAAAGAAAGGCTTAGACTCACCGGCTGGTGGTGAAGAACGAACGGCTTCACCTTGACCTTAAATTATCCTGAATTGCGGGGCTTTGGAACTCTTGTAGCCCCCTTCGTCGTCTCATGAGTCTGGGCAAGCGTTCTGCCCCCGTTCTCTTCCCAGCCTTTCACCCCATTGGCTGGCCTAGAAGTTTGATATCCTATCGGGGGGCTGCTGTTGAAGGTAGCTGCACTTGCCCTTCTTCCCCTGTGAGGCCGTTCGCGCAGGCGCGACGGAGTTCTGTATGCAAGCAACCCTCTCCATGACCGGTTCACTCCCTCAAACTAGGGAAGCCTCTCCCCTTCTGGAGACCCTGTTGGTGGTGGATGACGAGGATGCCATTCGGGAGACAGTTGCCCTGGCTTTGGAAGAACAGGGGTATCAAGTTTTACAGGCCGCCGATGGCCGGCAAGCGCTGGAGTTGGTGTATACGGCGGAGCGGCTGGATTTGATGATCCTGGATCTGATGTTGCCCAGCTTGAACGGCCTGGATCTCTGCCGGCTGTTGCGCAGGGAGGGCAACACGCTTCCCATTTTGATGCTGACGGCCAAAAGCAGCGAGACCGACCGGGTGGTGGGCCTGGAGCTAGGCGCCGACGACTACCTGACCAAGCCCTTCGGCATGCGGGAGCTGATCGCCCGCTGTCGCTCGGTGTTGCGCCGGCAGCAGCAGTCCCACCCCAGCGATGCCACGGTGCTCCGCTACGGGGATGTGTGCATGTTTACTCAGGAGTGTCGCGTGTTGGTGCGGGGTGTTGAGGTCAGTTTCTCCCCCAAGGAGTTTCGTCTGTTGGAGCTGTTTATGTCCAACCCCCGCCGCGTCTGGACGCGGGAGCAGCTTCTGGAGCGCATCTGGGGATCCGACTTTATGGGCGACAGCAAAACCGTGGATGTGCACATCCGCTGGCTGCGGGAAAAGTTGGAGCTGGATCCCAGCAACCCCGAGTATTTGGTAACGGTGCGCGGTTTCGGCTATCGCTTCGGCTAGTGTTCTGGGGTGTTTTGAGAGCCTCTCCCACGCCACTGGCGGGCAAAGGAGAGTGCCTCGGCACGGGTTTGGATCTGCCCCCAAGCCTGCGCCTCTTGCAGGGCTTGCAACAACTGACCTACCCAGGGGCCGGGTTTGGCCCCCAAGCTGTCCACCAGATCCTGGCCATCCAGCAGGGGCACCAGATGGGCCAAGGGATCCTGGGGATCTTCGTAGCGCTGAAGCCAAGACTCCAGCTTTTGGGGGTCGCCGCCCGTGGCTGCTGCCAACAGCGCCAGGCCGCCGAACAGGGATCCCGCCTGGTGATAGAGCCGCCACTGTTGCGCAGGGGTGGGGGAGTCGGCCAGAAGAGACTGGAGCTGAGGCAAGAGGTGGTGCAGCTTTTGGATGGCCCGCATTTCTGCGCGGCTGAAGCGCAGCCGTTCCAGCTCGGTTTCCACCACTGCTGCCGGGGTTCCCGCCGGATCCCACAGCAAGGCCGCCAGCACCGCCGCCAGCAGCCTGCTGCTCCCTTCGCGTGAGCGGTGCGGGGCACCTTCCGTCAAAGGTTGGGCCAGCTCTGCCAGGGTGCGGGGATACTGCCGTTGCCAGGTCTCGGCCCACCACCACACCGCTTGAGCTTGAAGGAAGCCCGGACTCTCCGCTTGCAAGCGGGGCAGCCAAGCCTGCAGCAACCCCGCCGCCACCGCCGCCTGCAGGTGGGCCAGCCCCGCCATCCCTGTTGCCAGCAGGGCCACCACCTCTGCTCGCACCCGTTCTGCCGCTACCTGGGCCAAAAGGGGGGCCCGCTCTCGGATCGCCTCCTCGGTGGCCGGATCCAGCGCAAACCCCAGTTGGGCCGCCTGGCGGTAGGCCCGCAGCAGCCGCACCGGGTCGGCGCTCAGGTTGTCGGGGTGTACCATGCGCATCCGGCCCTGGCGAATATCGGCTCGTCCGCCGGTGGGATCCAGCAGTTGCTCCCTTTGCAGATCCAAGGCCAGGGCATTACAGGTGAAATCCCGCTGCTCCAGATCCGCCTCTGGGGTGGGACCTGCCTGCAGCCCCACATCCACAGTTAACTTTGCCAACACCATACGGGCAATCTGCCGCTCGGCATCCAACACCACAAAGCCCGCCCGCAGCCGCCGCGCCACCCCCGCCGCCCACCCCACGGGATCCGCAGCGCACATCAGATCCAAATCCGCCGGCGCTTCCGCATCCTCGGCCCTGCCCCGCAGCCAAGCCAGGTAAGCATCCCGCAGGGATCCCCCTACCCAATAGCTCTCCGGCGGCAGCCACTTCTCAGGAAAAGGCAGCCATTTCCGGAAACAAGCCAGCAGCCATGGCAGGGCTTCGCTCATACGTTCTCGTTCGCGTCGGCGGTGTGAAGCACTTTATAGCTTAAACGGCAGGAAGCGCGGCCCCCCGCCCCTTAGAAGAGTGGGTGTCAGGGAGATTCTCCTACGGAACTGAACTATAGTAGGTACCAGAGCTTGCTGGTTCTTCCCAATAAAGACTGGAGCAACTGACCGTGGGGCTATTCAGCCGATTTTCCCGTGACATGGGCATTGATTTGGGCACTGCCAACACGCTGGTCTACGTGGCTGGGCGAGGCATTGTCCTACAAGAGCCCTCTGTGGTCGCCATCGACCAAAACACCAAGCAACCCCTGGCCGTGGGGGAAGATGCCAAAAAAATGTTGGGCCGTACTCCGGGCAACATTGTGGCGGTGCGCCCTCTGCGAGATGGGGTGATCGCCGACTTTGACACGGCGGAGATGATGCTCAAACACTTCATCCATCGCGTGCACGAGGGCCGCTACCTGATTGCTCCGCGCATTGTGATCGGGATCCCCAGCGGCGTAACCGGTGTGGAGCGACGGGCGGTAATGGAAGCGGCCCTGCAAGCCGGCTCGCGGGAGGTGTATTTGGTGGACGAGCCGGTGGCAGCAGCGATCGGGGCCGGCCTGCCGGTGCAAGAGCCCACCGGGAACATGATCATCGACATCGGCGGCGGCACCACCGAGGTGGCTGTCCTGAGTTTACAGGGGATCGTGCTGAGCGAGTCGGTGCGAGTGGCGGGAGATGAGCTGAGCGAAGCCATCATCCAGTACATGAAAAAAGTTCACAACCTCACCATTGGGGAGCGCACCGCTGAAGAGATCAAGATTCAGATCGGCTCTGCTTACCCGATTCAAGAGGAGCTGAGCATGGAAGTGCGCGGGTTACACCTGCTCTCCGGCCTGCCCCGGACCGTCACGGTGAAAAGCACCGAGATTCGCGAGAGCATGGCCGAGCCCCTCTCGGTGATCGTGGAAGCCATTAAGCGCACCCTGGAGCGTACGCCGCCGGAGTTGGCCGCCGACATCATCGACCGCGGCATCATGTTGGCCGGAGGGGGAGCGTTGCTCAAGGGCCTGGATGCTCTGATCAGCCATGAAACCGGCATCCTAGTTCACATCGCCCCCGATCCCCTCAGTTGTGTGGTGCTGGGTACTGGGCGGGTTTTGGAGGATTTTAAAACCTTGGGTCGAGTGTTGAGCGGCAGCTTCAAGGGCTAGAGGAGTTTTTCCCATCCCTGATTTGAGGTGTGAGTCGAGTGGGTCAGAGAGGTATCGCTTGAATCGGCTACGCCAATGGTGGAGGCGCCATGGTTTGGGGCTGCTCCTGTCTGCTCTAGCGATGGGGGCTGCATCAGGACTGCGCCAAACCCAAGGATCCCTGTTGGTGGAGTTGTACACTTGGATCACTGCCCCGGCCCGTCCGCCTGTGGATCCCGCCGCGGTGCTCAGCCAGGCTGCCACCCGTGAGCTGCAAGCCCTGGTAGCCGAGTTGCAGTACCAAAATCGCGAGCTGAAGCGGCTGCTGCAATTTACCGAGCAAATGCCCCAAGCGGGGATCCCGGCAGCCGTGGTGGGCCGCAGCGCCGATCACTGGTGGCAACAGCTCACCCTCAACCGTGGCAGCCGGCACGGAGTCAGGGTGGGAGATGTGGTCATGGCGCCGGGCGGGTTGATCGGGCGAGTCGAGTCGGTTACTCCCAATACCAGCCGGGTGCTCCTGATCAGCGATCCCACCAGCCGTGTCGGGGTGATGTTGAGTCGCAGCCGATACATGGGCATCTTGCGAGGTACGGGCACCCAAAGCGCTGTTTTGGACTTTTTCGACAAGGCTCCCAAAGTCGAGGTGGGGGATGTGGTGGTGACCTCGGGCCTCAGCAGCTTTTATCCAGCCGGGGTTGTGGTAGGAACGGTTCGAGCGGTCAACTTGGACGCCAGCCCTGCTCCTCAAGCCACTGTCGAACTGTCGGCGCCGCTGGGCCTCTTGCAATGGGCCTTGATCTACCGCTATGCGCAACCTTCTGCTTCTTAAGCTTGGGTCTTGCCTCAATTGGGTGGTGACTGCCCTCTCAGGGGTGCTGGCAGCGGTGGCCCCTTGGTGGCGAGGGCCGGGCTTGGAGCTGGCGGGCCTAACCCCCGATTGGCCCTTGATCTGGGTGGTGTGCTGGAGCGTGCGGCGCAAGGCTTGGCAGGGGGCTGTTGCCGGGATCACGCTGGGTTTTCTGCAAGATGCGCTGACCAGCCCTTGTCCTACCCATGCGCTGGGGCTGGCCGTAGTCGGGATCCTCACCGCCAAGTTGCAAAAACAACGCTACATGCAGGAAGACTTCATTTCGGTGGCCTTGATCGTCTTCGGTATGGTGGTGATCGCCGAAACCCTGATGGCGCTGCAATGGATGTGGCTCGTGGCCTCGCAGGGATCCGAGAATCTGGATCCAGCAGGAATGCAAACTTGGCTGGATGGATTGCAGTCTCTCAGCAGCACCGGCGGCGATGGCCCGCGTTCTCTGGAGAGCATCTGGTGGAACCATCAACGCAATGCCCTCACATCTGCCATTTTAAGTAGCCTGTGGGCACCTGCCCTCTATTGGCCCCTCAGCCGTTGGTGGCAATTTCAAGAGCGAGACCTAAGAGAGAGCTAGCTTCAGCTCCGACCCCCGTTTTCGCCTAAAATGACAAAGCCATCTGCGGCCCGCCGGCAATCTTGAGCCAACTGGCCGCATTGAGATTGGATGGATTCAAATTCAGTGGGAGGGATCCATGCCCCATACCATCGTCACCGACGTTTGCGAAGGCATTGCCGACTGTGTGGAGGCCTGCCCCGTCGCCTGCATTCACCCTGGCGACAGCAAAAATGCCAAAGGCACCGACTACTTCTGGATCGACTTTGCCGCCTGCATCGACTGTGGCATTTGCTTGCAGGTTTGCCCGGTAGAAGGCGCGATTTTGCCGGAGGAAAAGCCGCATCTGCAGCGAGTGCCCCGCTAGGCTGGTGGGCTGCTTCATTCTGCTTGCTAAGCTTTGATGGCCCTCTAGCCCAGAGAAGCCAAGGCCACAATGCCGCTGGTCAGCCAGCTCAGGGCCAGGATCCCTCCTAGGAAAGCCAAGGGGATCAGGCCCACCAGGCGCCACCACTCCAGATCCAGCGCCACCGCCGCCGCCCGCACCTGCCAAACCACAAACCACAGCAGTGCTGCAAAGCCCAGCAGGGATCCCGCCACGCCGCCCAAGGATTGGGCAGGCCCCAGTAGCAGCCACGGCAAACCGGCAAACCCCGTCAAGCACAGCAGCGCCGCAAAGGAAGGGGCGGCCCGCCCCAAGCAAAAGGCCAGCAACTGCAACAAAGCCGCCAAACCCACCCAGCCCAGGGATCCCATCAGTACCGCCAGTACCATGCTCGGCAGGCTTGCTCCGGAGCGGCGAATGACCTCCAGGATGTTAAGCAGCCCCACCACCCCAAAGGCTTGCCAGAGAACAGGCCGTTCCCGTAACGCCCGAAACGTGCGCTCCGGCAGAAACCAGGCGCCGTAGATGTTGTCTAACCAGGAATTGAGCATGGCCGGCAAAAAGTCAAGCTGCCTTTCATCTTAAGCCCTTGCTGAGCACTTGACAGGCACACCCCAAAAATGCGGTATGATCGACGAAGAATTCTGCGGCGTTGGTGACTGCCGTTATGTTTTTGCGATCGATACCCTTCGACAATTAGGATGGGAAGTGGATGTGAGAGCAGTAGGCCAAACTTGATTTGGAAACTATCGACAATCATCCCCGATATCCTACACTGGATTTTCCAGGTCGAAAACCACGGTAAAACGGCGCAACAGTATTCTCAAGAAGATCCTCGAAAGGGGATCTTTTTGCTGCTTGAAGGTTGCAGTTAAGTTTGTAGAGCCATTTCAAATGGCAATGAAACGTTTCTCTACGTCGTTATTGCTAGGCAAGGCTGTCCTATCCCTAACTCCCCTCTCCCTCTGGGAGAGGGGCTGGGGGTGAGGGCTGACTCCCTCTGGGAGAGGGGCTGGGGGTGAGGGCTGACTCCCTCTGGGAGAGGGGCTGGGGGTGAGGGAGACATGCAAATGACTATTGGGACGGGATCCCCTAAGAGGCTTGTTGTTAGTTTTGCACAGGCGGGACGCGGCGCAAGTTCAACAGCACCCTTGCGCTGAGGGGGCGGGTGTTGGCCAGTAGCCCCACGCTCAGCAGCAGCCAACGGTTCAAGGTGGTGCCGGCCAGCAGCCAAGCCATCAACAGGGCTGCCCCTCCCCCTTCTACCCCTGCCGCCAAGACCCAGGCCCAGGCGACTTTCCCGTGCCGGGACAGGAGGATCCCTTGCAATCCACCGACGCCAAGCCCCACCAGCAAGCCACGCAGCGGGCTGGCCATCGCCTGCAAGGCGTTCTGTGGCCAGGGATCCCTGGGATCGAAAGCGAAGGTTGCCACCCCCACCTGAGGGGCCAGGGTATCTGCTGCCACCCAGCCCAAAGCCGTGGCCAGTAGCGTAGCCGCCACCCACCGCCAAGAAACCTGCCGTCGCAATACCGCCCACTGGAGTAGCCCCATTCCCAAGCCAAGGCTGGCCCCAGCCACCGCTCCTTGGAGCGAACCCAAAGCAGCTAGGAGGGGAGCTGCCGCCCCCAGCCCCAGATAGCCAATCCCAGCCGCCGCCCAATTGGCCAGGAGCCAGACCAGGGCCAATCCTTTGCTCTGGCGGGGCTTGCTTGAGGTGGGGAGGGTGGGCTTCGGGTGGGGGCTAACCTGTTCCTGGCCGACCTGCTGTTCAACCTCGCGCAGGCCCTGTTCTGCCGAGGGGTTGCCCGGCTCCAGCCGCAGCACTCCTTGATAGTCCATCTGGGCAAGGCCCCAATGGCCCTGCCGCTGGTGGGCCAGGCCGCGGTACAGATAGTAGCGGGCTTCGTTGGGGGCGCTCTGGATCAGCTCGTTGAGCAGGTGGACGGCCATTTTGTATTCGCCTGCCTCGATCAAATGCACCGCCCGCTGGAGCTTTTCCGCCTCAGCTTCCGACGCAGCCGCCTGCTGGCCAAACCCCGCAGGGATCCGCTGAAGAGAAACCTGTTGAGGAGGAGCCGAGGAGGCGGGAGGCGGGATCTGATCCCCATAGACGGCTCGGAGCTGCTGGGCCAGCTCCTCCATGGTGGCCGGGCGAAGGGCAGGGTCTTTCTCCAAGCAGCGCAGCACCACCCTTGCCAGGGCCTCAGGGATGGGGTGGGGCAGCGGATGGTCTTGAAAGGGGCGGGGCTGTTGGAAGTTGTGGACGTGGTACCAGCCCTGCAGGGTGTCGGTCTCTGGCTCGAAGGGCAGGGCACCGGTTAACAGCTCGTACAGCACCACCCCCAGCGAATAGATGTCGGAGCGGGCATCCAGCTTCTCTCCCCGCATCTGCTCCGGGGAAGCATAGACCATCGTGCCCAAAAAATACCCGGTTTGCGTCAGGCCACGGGAGGTCTCCCCCATGAGCTTGGAAATGCCGAAGTCGAGGATCTTGACCCGTTCCTTGCCGTCGGGCCCTTTTTGCACAAAGATGTTGCTGGGCTTGATATCGCGGTGGATGACTCCTCGAATCGAGTGTTTGCCCAGATCCATGTGAAAGTTGTGGGCGTGGTGCAGGGCCGAGCAAATTTGCAATGCCAAGTTCACCACCCGCTCTGGGCGCAAGGGGCCTTCCCGTGCCAACACATAGTCCAACCCCTGGCCGGTGTAGGGTTGGGCATTCAGGTACTCCATCACCAGGTAGGGCTGGTTTTGGTAGAGGCCATAGGAGCGCACCTGCACAATGTTGGGGTGCTCGCCCAACAGAGCGCTGACCCTGGCCTCGTCCAGGAAGCGCTGCTGCAGTTGCTGGTAATACTCCGGCTCCATGTCTGGCGGCGGCGGGCGCAACAACTTGACGGCCACCGGCTCGTCATTCAACTGGGTATCCACCGCCTCGAACACATTGCCGTAGCCACCCTCGCTGATGTGGTGGGTCAGTCGGTAGCGGTTGCCGATCAGTTGTCCAATTAGGCGCTGGTTCATGGAGGAGGACGGCCAGCCGAGGAGAGGACTTACCTAAATGATTCTAGTCAGCTTGAGGGCGCAAGACCTGTTTGTGAGGGATCCGCTGCCATTGCCAACCTTTTTCGCCCCAAAAGCTGGGGATCCCGCTAGGATTGGGGCATGGGTGCTCTTTGTGAAACCGCCTCTCCCTCCCCCTTCTGGCTGGAGGTTACCGAGTTTGCCCTGCAGGCCACGGCAAGGGTCGGATCGCAGCTCTTGGCAGACTTTGGCCAGGCCTCCTCTACGGAAAAAGCGGACGGCAGCTTGGTAACCGCTTCTGACAAATGGGCAGATGACACCTTTCAAAAGGCAATTGCCGCGGCCTATCCGGCTCACGGCTACCTGAGCGAGGAGTCCAACCACATTTTCCCGGAGGAAGAGTGGTGCTGGGTGGTGGATCCCTTGGATGGCACCACCAATTTTGCCCGCGGGATCCCCATCTGGGGCAGCTCGCTGGCGCTGTTGCACTGGGGCGTGCCCGTGTTTGGCTGTGTGCATCTGCCGCCCATCCGCCAGACTTTTTACGGCTACTGGCCTCAGTTTGCGGGCGATGCGCCGGCAGGAGCTTTTCTCATCCGCCACGACCGGGATCCCGTTCTTCCTCAGCCCATCCACCCCAGCACCGCCCCACCCGGCCCCAACCAACTGTTTAATTTTTGCTCCCGCAGCAGCCACTGGATTAGCCCGCAATTTCCCTGCAAAGCGCGGATGTTGGGGGGCGCTGCCTACAACCTGCTGGCGGTGGCCAGCGGCAGCCTTTTGGGAGC
>NZ_JANSJB010000003.1:47811-56298 GCF_047462355.1 Synechococcus sp. H55.9
GTGGGGTGCTTTTGGTAAAAGAGGATGCCCATGCGGCCCCGCTGCCGCTCCCGCTCGATGAGGGCTGGGATTTGCGCTAGCTCGAAGGGCGGATGCCAGTGGTAGCCGGTGGCCTGGGGGCACTTGACCAGGCGCAGGCCCAGGTGCTTCAGCCGCACCCCCAGCTCCAGGTCTTCCCAGCCGTAGAGGTGAAACCGCTCGTCAAAGGGGCCGGCAGGGGTTTCACAAGCCCGCTCCAGCCAATGGCGGGCGATGGCCACATTGCCGGTGGCAAAGAAGGCTGCCGAAAAATCGGTGGGCTTGAAGGGCTCGGAGCAGGGATCCTGGAAATTGCAGGTGTTGATCACCCGCCCATAGGTGAAGACCTTGGCTTCCTGGAGCGAACTGGGATCCCCCTTGACGCCGTGTCGCCGCAGCATCTGGGCATGAGCGGCCAAGAAATGATCCACCACCACCAGGTCGCTGTCGATAAAAACAATGATGGATCCCTGGGCATGGCGAAACCCCAGGTTGCGGGCGGCAGCAGGGCCGCGGTGTTCTTGGCACAAAAGCTTTATCGGCGGCAAATCTGGCGGCTGGCTCTGCAGCCATTCCACCGTGCCGTCGGTGGAGCCGTCGTCCACCACCACCACCTCGTAGCCGTCGTAGGGGCCAGGCTGCTGCTGGGCCAAAGCCTGCAGACATTTCTGCAAGATGGGACGGCGGTTGTAGGTGGGGATGATGACGCTGATGTACACCGGGGATCCCTGGCTCGTAAGGCAAACCCTACTCCTAGAGTCAAGGGGTTTTTCTATACGGCTAGAGAGCTTTGAGCAGCTCTGCCGATTGGCGCACCGTCTCGAAAAAGTGATGGACATTGGCCTCCGGAGTGGTGTGGTGCACGCCGTGGCCCAGGTTCATGATGTGGCCGCGGGGTCCCGCCTTTTGAATCACCTCCAGGGTGCGCTGCCGGATGAATTCCGGGGATCCCAGCAACACCATCGGGTCGAGATTGCCCTGCACCGCCAGGGATCCCAGGCGGGCCCTGGCCTCGGCCATGTCGCTCATCCAATCGAGGCTGAAGACATCGATGCCAGCTTTGCCCACCCGCTCCAACAAAGCGGCGCTGCCGTTGATGTAGAGAATGAGCGGCACCTGCGGATACCGAGCTTTCACCTGATCCACAATTTGCTTTTGGTAGGGCAAGGCCCAAGCTTCGTAATCGCCGGGGCTGAGCTGGCCGGCCCAGGTGTCAAACAACTGCACCACCTGGGCACCGCACTCGATCTGGTAGATCACGTAGCGGGCAATGCTATCCGCCAGCTTGCTCAGCAACTGATGCAACATCTGCGGCTGAGTGAAGGCCAGGCTCTTGATATGGGCATAGTCTTTGGAGCTGCGGCCCTCTACGGCGTAGCAGGCCAAGGTCCAAGGGGAGCCGACAAAGCCCAGCAGCGTTGCCTTCCCTTCCACCTCGCGGCGCAAGGTGCTGAGTATGGTCTTGATAAAGGGCAGGCTTTCTTCCGGCTCTAAGAGACGGATTTGGTCGATTTGGGCCTGGGAGCGGATTGGCGGGTCGATGATCGGCCCCTGCTGCTCCACCAGCTCAAAGGGGATCCCCATGCCCTCAAGGGGGGTGAGGATGTCGCTGAACATAATGACGCCGTCGGGGGCAAAGGCGCGAAACGGCTGCAACGAGATCTCAATCGCCAGCTCCGGGATCTCGCAGCGCTGCTTGAAGGTGTATTTGCTCTGCAGCTCACGGTAGACCGCCATGTAGCGCCCCGCCTGGCGCATCATCCAAACCGGAGGACGATCCAGCACCTCCCCACGGGCCGCCCGCAGCAGACGGTCGCCATCGCCAAGCTGAGCAGATGAGTGGGACATAAGAAGACCAAGCCGGTTGAAGATCCTCAATGCATCCTGACATTGGGGGGACGGCTAGCGCAAGCTTGCGGATCCCCTATGCCGCCGCGTGCAGGGTATCAAGATAGAGTTTTAGCGGCTCAAGCAGGGATCCCGACCTGGAGTGGACATGAGATAATGTCGGCTTGCAGGCCTGTTGTAGAACTACTCGACAGGGATCCCCCCATTGCCGAGTTGAGAGGAAACCCCGCTTGGTTGCCCAAACCTTTGACCTGAAAGTCTATCTGAGCCGGCGTCAGCAACAGGTGGAAGAGGCGCTTTCTGCAGCTCTGGTTCCCGCCTATCCGGAGCGCATTTACGAGGCGATGCGCTACAGCCTGCTGGCAGGGGGGAAGCGCCTGAGGCCGATCCTCTGTCTGGCGGCCTGTGAGTTGGCCGGCGGCTCCGTGGAGCAGGCCCTGCCCACTGCCTGCGCCCTAGAGATGATCCACACCATGTCGCTGATCCATGACGACCTGCCGGCCATGGACAACGACGATTTTCGCCGCGGCAAACCCACCAACCATAAGGTGTTCGGCGAAGACATTGCCATCTTGGCGGGAGATGCGCTGCTGGCTTTTGCCTTTGAGCATATTGCCAGCCAAACTCAGGGGGTACCGCCACAGTTGGTGCTGCAAGTCATTGCCCGCATTGGCCACGCAGCGGCGGCAACCGGCTTGGTGGGGGGCCAGGTGGTGGATTTGGAGTCGGAGGGCAAAGCCATTTCCCTGGAAACTTTGGAGTACATCCACAGCCACAAGACGGGCGCTCTGCTGGAAGCCTCGGTGGTCTCAGGCGGGATCCTGGCAGGGGCTGATGAAGAGCTGCTGGCCCGCCTGGGCCACTACGCCCGCGACATTGGCTTGGCTTTTCAGATCGTGGACGACATTTTGGATATCACTGCCACCAGCGAGCAACTGGGCAAAACGGCAGGCAAGGATCAAGCTGCCGCCAAAGCCACCTACCCCAGCTTGTTGGGCCTAGAGGCTTCCCGGCAAAAAGCCGAGGAGCTGATCCAATCGGCCAAGGAGGCGTTGCGCCCCTACGGATCCCGGGCCGAGCCACTGTTGGCCCTGGCAGATTTCATCACTCGCCGTCAGCATTAGGACAGGACAAAAGGACAAGATTCAGATGGGATCCCTGTCCCCCTGTTAAAGACCCTGGTCGCGTTCTGGTGCCGGAGAGCTCTATGCTGCAACAGTTGATGGCCAACCACGTCCTCTGGGTTGCTCTGCTGGCCAGTGGTTTGGCCCAGGCCATGAAGCTGATCCTGGCCTATGTGCGGTCGGGCAAGCTCGACCTGCGGGTCTTGGTGGAAACCGGAGGGATGCCCAGCTCCCACGCGGCGCTGGTGACGGCTTTGTCGGTGGGGGTGGGGATCCAGGAAGGCTGGGACAGCCTGCTGTTTGCGGCGACGGTGGTTTTTGCTTTGGTGGTGATGTACGATGCTGCTGGGATCCGCCAGGCCGCCGGCAAGCAGGCGCGGGTGCTGAACCGTCTCCTGGAAGAATGGTTTGAAGAGAAGGGCGCCGATCGTTTCCAAGAACCTTACCTGAAGGAGTTGCTGGGCCACACGCCTGTTCAGGTTATTGCCGGTGCTGCTTTGGGAGCAGCGTGTATCACCTTGTCGTTTGCCCTGGGAGTCAACTGACGACAATTGGGGCATGCTAGAGCAGAAGGAGTGCGGATGGTCATGAGTTCTCAACCGCGTCCGATCCAGCGTTGCCCCGCCTGTGGCAAGCCGATCCCGGCCTATCGATATAAGTCCCCCTACTGCGACCACTGCGGCTGGCGGGCGGCCTCAGCCGGAAAAGGTGGATCTGGGGGCCAGAGAGTCAGAGCTCAGGGGAATAGGATTCAACAACACCTGCAGCGCCTCAGCCTGCCCCCTCTGTTGCAGCCGCTGTTGAAGTTCGACTTTTACCTCTATCTGGGCTGGGGGATCAGCCCTCTGTTTCCGCTGGTGGTGGAGCGACCGCTGCTGGCCGAATCCAATTACCTGTTGTTGATCCCCCTTCTGTTGAGCTGGGGGCTGCTCTATCTGGCGGTGCGGGATCTGCCCCTGCCCCAGGACTTGCGGCTGCCGCGGCTGCTGTTGGATGTGGCGTTTATCCTGCTGCCCTTCTTCCAAAAAATCAACGTCTCCAAAGCCCCCAACCGACCCTACTGGAATGCCCTGCTCATCTGGGTCATCGGGATTTTGCTGGCTGCTGCCTTGTGGCTGTGGAGCTTCAGCCTGCTCTTGACGGCGGTGACGTTGCTGTTGACCAGCTTCTGCACGCTGCTGTTCTAGCCGAGATGGTTGACAAACACTCCAGCCTTCCATGAGCACTCCTGCATAGGCAAAACACGCAGCTCAGCTTTGACACTCCCGCTGACTATCGCAACCCTTGCATGGGAGTTCTGTAGCCAAGCGGGATCCTACCTACGCAAGAGATAGTCCTTTCAAACAGCAATGAAACGTTTCTCTATGTCATTATTGCTACGCAACGCTGTCGCGAACGCGCCGCTCTAACTCCCCTCTCCCTCTGGGAGAGGGGTTGGGGGTGAGGGGCTGGCAGCAAAGTGTCTTAATCTTGTTTGAAACGACTATTACAGTAGAGAAGTAGACAACGCTGGAAGAAGCTGTATGCGGCTCACCAGCTTGCAACTCAGGAGCCAAAGGCCGAGATTCCCCACCGCTGCAAGCTGTCGAAGGCGGTGTAGGCCGTCAGATCCGGCTGCAGGGGCGTAATCGACACATACCCTTGGGCAACCGCCTGCACGTCGGAACAGGGATCCACTCCCTCTTCCACCACTTCCCCCGCCAGCCAGTAGTAGGCCTTGCCGCGCGGATCCAGCCGCTTTTCGTAGATATCGGTGTACTTGCGCCAGGCCAGGCGGGCCAAGACCATGCCGCGTATCTCCGTCAGCGCCACCGGTGGGACATTGATGTTCAACAGCAGCGGCTTCTCTAGGGGCTTCAGGCTCAGCTTCTCCAGCAGCGTCAGCACCACCTGGGCCGCCGGCTGAAAATCCTGGTGGGTAAAGCTGGCCAGGCTCACCGCCAGGCTGGGGATCCCTTCCAATAGCCCTTCCATGGCCGCTGAGACGGTGCCGGAGTAGAGCACATCGGTGCCCAGATTGGCTCCCTGATTGATGCCGGAAATCACCCAATCGGGAGGATAATCCAATAGCCCGTCCAGACCCAGCTTGACACAGTCGGAAGGTGTGCCCGAACAGGCCCAGGCTTGCACCTCTGGCGGAAACCCCTCCCGCACCGGATCCACCCGCAGCGGTTTGTGCAACGTCAAGGCGTGGCCGGTGGCCGAGCGCTCCCGATCCGGACAGACTACTGTCACCTGGTGTCCGCCCATCTGAGCCAGCGCTGCCGCTAAACACCGCACCCCTGCCGCCTGGATGCCGTCATCGTTGCTAACGAGAATGTTCATCGGTGCCACTCCTCACCGCGTCCAAGCAACCCGGCTGCCCCTACTATGCTATCTGCTGCTGAGCCCACAGCCGGCCAGGAGCCAGGAAAAAATGAAGAGTGCGGCTTCTGTATGTTACCATTAGACGTAGCCTTATAAACAACATCCGTATAACCACGGTGTTGCTCCATAAATCTTGAGTGTCATTATGAAGCTAAGGTAAAGCTACTACCGAAGCTCCCTTCCTCTTGGTTTATCCTTCCGTTAGGGTCTGGCCTTTTCTTTACAAACTCTTTTGATGGCTCGATGGAGCGGAAGAGGCGGCAAAGTTCACCTAGTTACTCAATTGACAGGAAGCCTATCCCATGTCCCTAGTTTCCATCACATCGGCAGCGGAGGCTCAGGAATGGCGGGAGCTCTGCCAGTGGGCCGAAGAGCACTACCGCTGTCGCACTTTTCCCAAGGACGTGCGCATCCCCACCCGTCCGGGCCTGGTCTACATCCCCCAAGAAGGCGTGGTGCGCCTAGTTAGCCAAACGCCGGAGCGGCGGGAGGTTTTTGTCGGGTTTATCACACCCGGCGTGCCCTTTGAGCTGAGCAACCCGGAGCGCTTTGAGCTAAAAGCTTGCACCCATGTCGATCGCACCACGGTAATGTGGTTTTACTGGCAGGATCTGGAGCAGTGGCCCTACTTGCACCAGAAAATTCAAGAAAGCTTCCGCCAGCAACTGCAACGCAAGCTGCTCTGGCTAGGCAACTTGGGCCAACGGCGTGCCATTGACCGCCTCAAGGGGTTCCTAACGCTGTTGATTGAAGAGTACGGGCAGCCCTGTGAGCAGGGGATGTACCTTCCCTGGACTCTGACCCACGCCCAGATTGGGGACGCCATTGGGGCTACGCGCGTAACGGTCACTCGCCTGCTGGGATCCCTGCGCTCGAAAGGGTTTGTGCAGGTGCTGGATCAAAACTTAATTTGCCTTCCCAACGGGGTGAAGCTGCAGTCTGTGCCCAAAAAGGCGGCTAGCGCCTAAGCTATGGGCCTGCAGCTCTACTACCGTGCCTGGGGCAAAGGGATCCCTTCCCTGCCCATCCTGCTGCTCCACGGCCATCCGGGCAATGCTGACTGCATGGAAGTCTTTGCCGAGGCGGTGGCGGGGATCCACCCCTGTGTGGCGCCGGATCTGCGCGGCTATGGGCGTTCGCAGGTACGGGATCCCTTTGAGATGGCAACTCACCTAGAGGACTTGCAGGAGCTGCTGGATTGCCTGGGCTGGCAGGAGTGTCTGGTGTTGGGCTGGTCGTTGGGTGGGATCCTGGCCCTGGAGTTGGCCTTGCGCCTGCCGCAGCGGGTCAAGGGCTTGGTTTTGGTAGCCAGCGCCGCCTGTCCTCGTAGCAACCATCCCCCCATCACCGTTTGGGATCAGCTTAACACCGGCATTGCTTCGCTGCTCAACTGGCTTTGGCCCGGCTGGAGTTGGAACATCGACACCTTTGGCCGCCGCTCTCTTTACCGCTACCTCATCCAGCAACACACCCCAACCGCCTATCGCTACTTGGCCCAGGCAGCTTTGCCTGCCTATCTGCACACCTCTCCCCAAGCCCGCCGCGCTTTGCGCACCGCCCTGCAACAGGGCTACAACCGTGAGGGGGAGCTGCAGCACCTGCGCCTACCTGTGTTGCTCCTGGCCGGCGAGCGGGATCGCCACATCACCGCCGCTAGCAGCTTGGCCACCGCCCGCCTTCTACCCCAGTGCACCTGCATTGTCTATCCCGATGTGGCCCACCTCTTCCCGTGGGAGATCCCTGAACAGGTAGGACGGGATCTGCGTTGCTGGCTCAGAGTTCAAGAGTGGGCCGAGGGGGACTCTTCCAACCCACCCTCAGCGGAAGAAGCCGCAGCCTGAACCTGGACCAACTTGCGCAGCCGGGCAAAGGCTTCTTCCTCCAGCCGGATCTGCTGCTGCTGCTGTTCTTCCGGGGTGCGCAGGCGTTTTCCCAGCGGCTGTTGCAGCGTGCCCAAAAGTAAGGGCTCGGAGACCCCCGGTTCAGGGTGGATGACGGTGCGGGCCTGCAGGGTAAATACCGGCGAGCCGGTGGAGAAGCGACCGGAGGACGCCAAATCGCTGGCCGCCTGCTTCAGCGTGAGGATCAGGTGCTCTGGGGTAATGTCCGGGCTGACGGCGATGACCGCCCGCTCTGCCCCTTGGTCATAGACCGTGGTGTAGGGGGCAGCGCCGGGAATGCGGGAGCGAAAGATCGGCCCTAAACTGAGGGCAAAACAGCCCGCCGTCAAAACCAGGGTGAAGGCCGTGTAGCCCACCAGCGAAAACTTCCAAGGCCAGTTGCGGATCCAGGCCAGCAGGGTAAGCAGAGCCAGCAGACCCGCCACCCCCAGCCCCACCTGGGTGGCAGAGGCGAAGAAAGATTGCAAGGATCCATCCATCATTTACAGGGAGAAGGAGTTCGGACTCAGCAGTCTCATCTTAAGCAATCTGGCAATCCTCTCAACTGCTTGCTGGCTCTAGCCGGGAGGAGATAGGCTTGCGACTCCATCTGCCAAACCAGCTCTCGCTGATCCCAGAAGTGCCGGCAGCTCTGTGCCTTTTAGAACTGTTTTTTATGCTACTGAATGAGCATTGCTGGCAAGAAGAACGCTGAAAACAATGCGAAGGAAACGAACGACGGTATCAGCAAGATGGATATAATGCCGGCGAAGCGGCTTGAGAACTGTTGGCATGTCATCTTCAACCCTATCTGATGGAGCGCATCACCGGCTTGATTCTATGGATCCCTCGGTAGCTTTGCAGACCGCGAGAGACTCACTATTTGACCTCGGCAACCTCACCGCTGGGATCGTTAACGAATACCACGACGTAGTCAGCAACTCCGTGCTGCTGGAGAAGCTGGAGAACTTTCAGGTTGTCTACGAAGAGGCCAATGCCCGCCTGCGGAAGCCCTCCTTCCGGATTGCCACCATTGGCACCACCTCTTCAGGTAAGTCCACCATTGTCAACGCTCTCATTGGTCGGAAAATCGCGCCTATCGAGGCGCAGGAGATGAGCGCCGGGATCCTGCGGATTAGGCACGGCGAGCGGAGCAAGTTAGTTATCCACAATACAGAAGGAGCCACCTGGGAATGCGGCACGTGGGAAGACCTGAGGGACGAAGAGATCTACAGCAGGCTCAAGCTGAC
>NZ_JANSJB010000003.1:56398-58169 GCF_047462355.1 Synechococcus sp. H55.9
CTCTTGAGAGAGCTAAAAGATGTTGTGGAGTTTCTCCGAGGTCAAACCAGCTTGATGATTTTCTTGCTCAATAGGGTTGACATGCGAAATCAAACCGACAACCCTCTAGAGCAAAAGGTCGAGGAGCTGAGAGAGGAAATTAAGGAGATTCTGGATCTTCCAGAGCTGCCTTTTATCATTCCGCTCTCTGCTAAGGCGCTCTTCTATGCCCAATGTGCCTGGGGAGCCAACTCTTCCGAAGGATCGGATGTGGATCCCAGTACTAAACAATGGATGCTCAGCGCTCTTTTTGAAGACTGTGCTAATCTCATCAAGGCTTCTACAAGAGGTGATAGGGAGCTGAAGTCTTGGATAGCAGACCTTGAAAACAAAGTCGAGGAAGGGCAGGCAATATCTGACAATGACACTAGGCTCTTGCTTGGCTACATCCGAGAGTGGAGCGGCGGCAACTTGCTATGGAGAGCATTGCGAGAAAGGATTCAAGCAGACACTGCAAGAGTTGTTATTCTCCCGGCAGTGCTACAAGTGATCAACTCAGCTAGAGAGATTAGCAGTGCCCTAGATGTCATAATCAATACAAGACAAATTCAGACGCTAGAGGAAGTAGATAGGCAAAGAAAATATATTCAAGAGAAACAAGAGCAATGCAAGGAAGCAATCAATCAAGTTGCCCAATCGTTTATCGATGACATTACAGGCTTACTCAACCAAGTTGCCAGTGCTAGTGGCACTCCTGAGTCCCTATCAAAGATTGAGGAGGAAGCCAGAAAGAAGGGCTGGCAGGGGTTTCCCGATTTTATTGACTTTGTGGACGAGCAAGTTAAAGATTTGATTAATAAAATCATTGCTCCAGTTCGAGATGCACTCAAGCAAGAAATTGGTGTTTATCCGCTAGAAGATTCTCTGAAAGAAGTGATCCCTGCTCACATTGCCAACCTCGTTGCTAGATCTTGCGACATGACACTCAGAACGTTGAGGGATTGTGAGTGTCAGGGAGACAGCCTGATTCTGAGAGTACCTGTTGAGGAGAAAACCAAAAAGCCTCATGAGAAGATAGAAAGAGCTGAGCGCGCTGTTTTAGCTCTCTACCAATCGGTTAGGGACGCTCTCGAACATAGGGCCGAGTTTCTGTTACAGGCGAAGGCTCAAACTTTTGAGAGATTTGCGAACTCATTGATCTCTCAGCTTATTGCAAACCTTATTGGAGCCGTTGAAGAAATCCTCACAGTCTCTGAGGAAGATAAGCTAGGGATCCAGGAATTGATTCAAACTGGCGTTAAGCTGAGAAGCGAGCCCTTGCGCCTTACGCAAGATGTCTTTCTCTTTAATAAAAGAGCAAAGATAGAGACTACAAAGAAGGACAAAACTACAATAGTCGAGGAGCCTAGATCTTGCTTTGGAGGCAAGGAGTACAAGATAGCTAAAGTTGGGACGGAGTTCTATCAACAGCTAATTGTACCCAGCTTCGATAAGATGGCTGAGGAGTGGTCAAGCGGAGCAGATGCTGGTAAGCGAAAATTGTGGCAAGTTCTGAAAGAATGGATCATAGGTTACATGGAAGAACTAAGAGAGGCTACTCAAAAATTGGTTAGAAAAGCACTTGACCTTTCTATGGGCGAGCTAGATGAGCAAAGAAGGCGGATTGAAGAGAACTTTAACCAAGCAGTAGCTATAGCCGAAGATCTGGAGAATAGGAAGAATGCAATTGAAAGTTTTGTTCAATCTTTGTCTTGCTTAGGGAGTGGGAATGATGAGTGAGAATAACAAAGAG
>NZ_JANSJB010000004.1:0-3892 GCF_047462355.1 Synechococcus sp. H55.9
CCAGAGGTACCCTCACCCCCAACCCCTCTCCCAGAGGTACCCTCACCCCCAACCCCTCTCCCAGAGGTACCCTCACCCCCAACCCCTCTCCCAGAGGGAGAGGGGAGTTAGGGAAGGACGTAGGGAGACGTTTTATTTGAGGAGCCTAGATTGCGTCGCTGGGCTATCTGGGCGTTGAGCAGGATCACCGGCAAAATCCCCACCAGGACAATCGCCAAGGCGGGGGCGCCGGCCTCGGCCAGGCGTTCGTCGGCAGCCATGCGGTAGGTGTGGACGGCCAAGGTATCGAAGTTAAAGGGCCGCAACACCATCGTGGCCGGCAGCTCCTTCATCACATCTACAAACACCAGCAGCATCGCTCCCAGGATCCCGCCCCCCATCAGGGGCAGGTGCACCCGCCACAGGGTGCCCAGGGATCCCTGCCCCAAGCTGCGGGCTGCCTCGTCCAGGCTGGGAGGAATGCGCGCTAGCGTCGCCTCGACGGTGGACAGAGCCACCGCCAAAAAGCGCACCAGATAGCCAAACACCAACGCCACAATAGTGCCGCTGATCACCAGACCGGGCGGCTGTTGAAAGAGCGCCTGCCGCAAGTAGCTCAGCAGTTGATCCAGTTGCCCCAGGGGAATCAGAACTCCTACTGCAATCACCACGCCCGGTAGCGCGTAGCCCAGGGAAGATAGCCGCACCGCCAGCCGCAGGCCCCAGGCCCGCTGCAGCCGCAAACCGTACAGCACCGCCACTGCCACCAAGACGGCGATCACCGCCGTGATCGTCGAGAGGAGAAAGCTGTTCTGGGCGTAGCTCCAAAAGCGGCGGCCCAATTCCCCCTGGCGCAGGGTCATATGGAGCAGGATCAGGGCAGGGATAACGAAGCCCAGCCCAATCGGGATCCCACAGGCCAGCCACGCCCCCACCCCCCGGATCCCGTGCAAGGGATAACGACTTGGGTTTGGCTTGAATCCTTGGCGATAGTAGCGCGCCCGCCGGCGGGAAAATTGCTCCAGGGCCATCAGTAGCAACACCAACAGCAAAAGCAGCGCTGAAAGCTGAGCTGCTGCCACAGGATTGCCCAGAGCTGTCCAGGTGCGGTAGATGCCGGTAGTAAAGGTATCGACCCCAAAATAGCTGACGGTGCCGAAATCGTTCAGGGTCTCCATCAAAGCCAGCAGACAGCCGGCCACGATCCCCGGCCGGGCCAAGGGCAAGGCCACCCGGAAAAAGCTAGCCCACGGCCCGTAGCCCAAGGAGCGGCTCACCTCCAAACAGACCACCGACTGTTCCTGGAAGGCCAGCCGCGCCGAGAGATACACATAGGGGTAGAGGGTGAGGACGAGCAGCAGGATCGCCCCCCACAAGGAGCGAATGTTGGGGAACCAGTAGTCGCCGATCCCCCAGCCGGTAACCCGCCGCAGCCAGGTCTGGAAGCCGCCGGTTACTTGCAAAAAATCGGTGTAAGCGTAGGCCAACACATAAGTGGGAGCCGCCAGGGGCAACACCAGCATCCACTCTAGCCAGGCCCGCCCCCAGAATTCGCACATTGTCACCAGCCAGGCAGTGCCGCTGCCCACCAGGATGACTCCCAGCGCCACCCCCACCATCATCAGCAGGCTGTTGCGCACGTACAGCCCCAAGACCGTGTCGGCCAGGTGCTCCCAAACCTGCCGCTCATCAGCAAAAAGGCTGAGGAGAACCGTCAGAGTGGGAATCAAAATTAAGCCCGTCAGGGCTAAGGTCAGCAACGTCCAACCGCTGAACCAGCGCGTCCAAGCTCTCTTGAGAGAATGGTCAAAGCGTTTACCCAGATTTAGCCAAGCTAACTTTTCCATCAATTGCAATTGAAATCCCTGAGAGCTGGCAAAAACTTTTTCTTCACCGTACTGTTTCCCAATTGTCAGGCAAATCTTAGGAAAAAACAAAGAAGCTAAGTCTCAAGACTCAAACTTGGGACTTGGTTCTGCTTTGGGGCTGCAACCGGGGAGCCAAGAAGAAAGCTCTCGGCAACCCCGGCGCTTTTCATCGCCAACCGGCCCGATCCATCACTTTCAGGGCATCGGGGGTAACGCGGCCAATGCTGGCGGCGTTGATCGTGTCTTCCTTGAAGGTGCCAAGGCTGGCCACCACCGAGTCGATCTCCGCCCCCGGCAGCACCGGGTATTCGTTGTTGCTCTGGGCAAAGATGGCCTGCGCCTCTGGGCCGGAGAGGAACTCCAGAAACTGGATGGCGGCCTCTTTGTTGGGAGCTGTTTTCAGAATGCCGGCGCCGCTGATGTTGACGTGGGTGCCGCGATCCTGTTGGTTGGGAAAGAAGACGCCGATCTTTTCGGCTACGGCCCGATCTTCAGGATTGTCGGATTTGATCAAACGCGGCAAATAGTAGGTGTTGGACAGCGCCACATCCCCCACTCCGGCAGCCACGGCTTTGATTTGATCAATGTCTCCCCCTTCCGGCGGGCGGGCGAAGTTGGCCACCAAGCCCCGCGCCCACTGTTCGGTTTCTGGGATCCCGTGCGCCAAGATGATGGAAGCCGTCAGAGATTGGCTGTACACATTGCTGGAGGAGCGGGTGAGCACCTTGCCCCGCCACTTGGGGTTGGCCAGATCTTCGTAGGTGGAGAGCTCCTTGGGATCCACCTTGTCTTTGTTGTACATGATCACCCTGGCCCGCTTGGTTAGGCCAAACCAGTAGCCTTCCGGATCCCGCAGCGATTCCGGGATGTTCTTAGAGAGCGTCTCGGACTGGATGGGCTGAAACAGGCCTTCGTTCTGGGCGCGCCACAGCCGGGCAATATCTACGGTCATAAAGATATCGGCAGGGCTGTTGGATCCCTCGCTGCGGATGCGCTGGGCAATCTCGTCGGCGTTGCCCTGCACCCAATTGACAGTAATGCCCGTTTTCTGTTTGAAGAGGTCGTACAATTTTTCATCGGTGCCGTAGTGCCGAGAGGTGTAGAGGTTCACCTCCCGGTTGGCGCCGCGGGCCGGACGCCCCAGCAAGCCTGCCGCCAAGGCTACAGAGCCCAGCGCGGCTCCGCTGACCAGTTGCCGTCGCGATAAGCGCATACCCAACTCCTAAACTCAAAAACATTTCAAGAAAGGCTGCTGCATTGACCCAGTCAGCAATGCCTTTACCCGAGAAAGCACTTGAAAACCCCCTCCCTGAATCAGGGCAGTTCCCTCAAATGCCGGCCTTTTGACCCTTCTCTAGGCCAAGCTTATTGAGATTTTTATTCAAGAACTTTGCTCTGGGGCAATGATAGAGGATCCTGAGTACCGAGTCAAGCTGTTGGGAGTCGTTCTCATCTTTGAACCGTTTGGCCCAAGATCCGCCAACTCTCGCTGGAAACAAGAGCCAAGGTCGCTTCTCATCGCGGCTGGCCGGGCAAGGGGATCCCTTACCGGAATATTTTGGGTAGGGCGGGGTTCTAGACCTGCCTTGGGTATAAAGGGAGCAGGGTAGGTGGTGGAGTATGGTGGGATCCCTTTCTCATCAATGGCTGGATGAGCAACTGCAGGACAATGGCCGGGATCCGGGTGTTTTCATCCTGGTCTGTGGCTACAACGACTTGGCAGCGTTGACGCTGCAGATTCTGGAAGACTTTGGACAGCGCGCGGTGGTGGTGGCTCCCGGCCCGCGGCCTTCTTTATTAAAAGAGCAGTGGCAATACCTAGAGGGGGATCCCCATCAGCCGGAGGTGTTGCGCCGGGCTGGGATCGAGCGGATCAAGGTGGCATTGCTTGTGGAGGACAACGACCAAGCCAACTTCGAGCTGGCTCTCTTGATTCGGGATCTCAACCCGCAGGTGCGCATTGTCTCTCGTCTGTTTAACACCGGCCTTGCCCGCTACCTGGACTCGATTTTGCCGCAGCATTTTTCCCTGTCGGTGGCTGCCTT
>NZ_JANSJB010000004.1:3992-8144 GCF_047462355.1 Synechococcus sp. H55.9
CGTCTGTTTAACACCGGCCTTGCCCGCTACCTGGACTCGATTTTGCCGCAGCATTTTTCCCTGTCGGTGGCTGCCTTGGCTGCGCCGGCCTTTGCTCTGAAAGCTGTCTCGGACGAATTTGTCGGCTACTTCGAGCTGCCCCAGTTAGAGGCTCAGCCGGCCACGCTGCCGCCGGAGCTGGTGAATCCGCTTTATTTTGGCGCTCCCCAAGAGACCACCCTCTGGAACGTGGTGGAGCTGACCATCGGCTACAACTCCCGTCTGCTGCACATGCCCCTCTCGGAACTGGAGGAAACCTTTCGGGCGCGGGTGCTGTTTCACTACCCGGTGGACGGGCTGTCCGACTTTTCCGAGTCTCGGGTTTTCGACGATTTCGACCACGAGGCAGAGCTGCTGGAGGGGGATCGCATTTTGGTGATCTGCGACCCCAGATCCTATCTGCACCTGTTGGAGCGCAACGGGCGGCGCGGCTCTTCGCGGGCACAACGCTGGGCCAGCGGACAGGTGCAAGACAAACGACAACAACAGCGAGGCAACTCGTTCAGGCAGCTCCTATCTTGGCTGCGCAGAAGCCTGCAGGGACTGCTGCAGGTCAAGCCCATCGTGCGCACCCTCACCTTCACCTTGGGAGCCATGCTGGTGCTGGGGATCCTTAACTTTAGAGCTATCGGCAAATCCGTGGTTGACGGGCTGTTGCTGACCATCGTGGTGTTGACGGGGGGGTATGGGGACATCGAGGCTTTTCAGCAGGCGGAGACCCCTCTAGGGGTGAAGGTGGTGGCGGTGGTCATGACCTTGGTGGGGGCTGCCCTGGTGGGGTTGATCTACGGATTGGTGACCGACAAGTTGGTGAGCAGCCGCTTTGGCTTGGGCCGGGCCGCCCGTATGCCCAAAGCGGATCACGTGGTGATCGCGGGGTTGGGACGGCTGAGCTACTTGGTGCTGCAGTTGTTGCGGCAAATGGGCTATGAGGTGGTGGTTGTGGAGCCCGACAGCGACAATCCCCTGCTGGCGGCGACGGAACGGGAGGGGGCGGTGGTGATCCGGGGCAACTACGCCTTGGCCAGCACGCTGCAACAGGCTCGCATCCAAAGCAGCCGCTCTTTGATCTGCACGACGCCTGACGATCTCACCAACCTCGAGACCGCCCTGACCGCCCACAGCCTGCAACCTGGGATCCGCACCATTTTGCGGGTCACGGATCCTGAGCTGGCGGCGCGGATGCAGCGGCATCTGCAGACGCTGGGAACCAGCTACAGCACCACGGCCCTGGGGGCGCGGGCTTTTGCTACGGCAGCGTTGGTGGGATCCGTTTACGGCACCTTGACTTGGGACGGGGAAACGCTGCTGGTGACGCTGCTGGAGGTCTCGGCCCATGACCCTTACCTGGGGCTATCCCTACGGCAACTGGCCCAGGATTACGACCTGGCGATCTTGCTGCATCACTCCCGACCGGGCCGGCCCTGTGTTTTTCCCAAGATCTGGCAGAAAGAGGGCGAGACCCTGTTGAAGCGGGGGGATCGTCTATACGTGATGGGGACGGTGGGATCCCTGATTCGCCTGGCCCAGGGACGCCCTCTGCCGCCGGAACTCTATCAAGTGCGGCTTTTGGAATACCGCAACCCCTACTTTGAAGACGAGATCCTCTCCACCTTGGCGTTTTATGCGCGGCTGCCCAAGACGGCCCTGAAGCCGCTGTTGCGCTGCCTGCCGGCGGTGGTGAGCCCCCCTCTCCCCCGCGACAAGGCCATTAAGTTGGCCCGCCAACTGCGCAAAATGAGCACCGAGGTGCAGGTGTTTGCCCAGGTGCAGGCCGAGCGGCGGATCCCTGAAGTCCTCTAGGGCTTTTCCGCCACAAGGCGCACAAAGCGATTTTGCCCGTAGAGCTCTTGCGCCACCACTCTCAAGCCAACCTTCTCCAACAGCCAGGCTAGATCCTCAGCGCTGAAGCGGTTGTGCTCGTAGAAGTGGGTAAACTGATCCACCAAGGTGTCTAGGGATGTTTCCATCTGAAACAGTTGGGCTTCTGTGGCCGCATCGAAGTAGAGGCTAAGTGGGGCGCGCACCCAGTCCACCAGCAAAAACCGCCCCCCTGGCTTGAGCAGACGCCGCACCGCTTGCAACAGGCGCACCGGCTGCACCATCTCGTGGATCACCACCACCGCCTGAGCCGCGTCAACGCTGCAATCTGGCAGGGGCAAATGGGGATCGTGGAGATCGGCCTGCAGCAGTTGAAGGCCAGGGACGCCTTTCAAGTCTGCCGCTGCCCGCTCCAACATGTAGGGCATTAGATCTACGCCAATGAAATGTCCGCCGGGGTAGCGCTGGGCCCACTGCCGGAGGACATACCCCGGCCCCGTTCCCAGATCCAGCAGGCAGGGCGCAGCGGGCAAGCAGGGCTCAACATGCTGCTGCCAAAACTGCCAAAAGGTCTCATTGAAGCGGCCAGGAGCAGTAGCCAGCATGCGCTCGCAAAAGCTGGGGCCACGGTGGTGCTGGTAAAGGAGCTGAAAGGTATCGAGGCCAGCCTGGGTCATGGCTGAGCATCCTCAACAGATCCTGGGAACAAAGTCAGAGGTGTAGGCAGGGCATCGCAGCAACTCAAAATGTCGGCCTAGCGAGCAGAGGAAGCGGTGGAGAAGTTGGCGATGGCCGTCTCCAGGTCGTCAAAACAGGTCAAGACCTTCTCCATCGAGGTGAGGCTGAGGACGAGGGCGACGCTTTCCGGAACGCAACAGAGGCTGAGGTTGCCGCCGGCAGTCCGGCACTTGCGCAAGGCCGAGATCAGCACCCCCAGGCCGGAGCTATCCATAAAAGTAACCGCCGACATGTCGATCAACAGGTTGTGGTAACCAAAATCCAAAACCTGCTGCAGCAACTGCCGCACTTCGGAAGCGACCTTGGCGTCAAAGCGACCTTCCAACGGCACAATCGCCAGTTGTTGCCCTTGCGGAGTTTTGGCGGTACGGATGCGCAGCTTAAAATCCATTGCTTCCAGTCAAGACCTCATGCCCCACCTTAGCACCATCGGTTGCTGCTATGACCCCCTCGGCAGAAAATCCCTCTTCTGCAAACAGAGAGGGTATCCTTCTTTGCCATGGCAACTTCCCACTGGTTGAGATTGTCTGCCGGATCTAGGCGCGCTGTGCCGTTGAGGCAGCTACCCTCCCTTCCTCTTCAGCCAGGGAGCAGTCCCTCACCCCCGGCCCCTCTCCCAAAGGGAGAGGGGAGCTAACTGCTCCGCCTGCAGACAGAGGGATCCAACCTTTACTTCCCGTCTCAGATCCTGGCGGGATCGAGGGCGTAAGTCGAATCGAACGCGGCAAGGGACATGTGCAAGCGGGGTCGGTGCATGGCCAGCAACTGGGCCAAGCGCTTGCGCAGCTCGGTTCGCGGCACAATTGCGTCGATAAGCCCCTGGGCCAGCAGGTACTCGGCAGTCTGGAAGCCTTCGGGAAGCTTGCCCTTGCCGATGGTTTGCTCAATAACGTTGGGCCCGGCAAACCCCACCTGGGCGCCTGGCTCGGCCAGGATCAAGTCTCCCAGCATGGCAAAGCTGGCGGTCACCCCCCCATAGGTGGGATGGGTAAGCACGGAGATAAACAACTGGCCGGCTTCGCGGTGCCTTTGCAGAGCGGCTGCCGTTTTGGCCATCTGCATCAGGCTGAGGATCCCTTCCTGCATGCGGGCTCCCCCAGAGGCCGAAAAAAGGATCAGGGGTAGGTGATCGCAGGTGGCGCGTTCGGTGAGACGGGTAATCTTCTCGCCTACGACCGAGCCCATGCTGCCGCCCATAAAGCGAAAATCCATCACGCCCATCGCCACCGGGATCCCTTCCAGAGTGCCCAACCCGGTCAGGACGGCATCCTTGAGCTGGGTGCGCTCCTGGTAGGCGGCCAGGCGCTCGGCGTAGGGCTTTTGGTCGAAAAAGTGCAGCGGATCGGTGGGGGCCAGGTGCTCGTCGAGGGGCTGCCAGGAGCCGGGATCCAAAAGCTGCTCCAGCCGCTGCGGGGCTGTGATGCGATGGTGGTAGCCACAGCTTGGACAAACCTGCCAGTTCTGCTGCAGATCTTTGCTGTAGGTGAGAGCGTCGCAAGCTGGACACTTCTGCCAGAGGCCGTCGGCAATCTCTCGCACTTGCCGCTCTTTGTC
>NZ_JANSJB010000004.1:8244-20170 GCF_047462355.1 Synechococcus sp. H55.9
TTGCGCCGCTCGGCAAACCAATCCAGTAAAGACATAGCCGCTGAGGTACCCCCCTAGCTAGGGATGGCCAGAGCTGAATCTACAAGCCCTGCCGGTGAGCTGCGAAACTCATCTTAACGTTCTCAAGCTATCAAAGAATCGCCAAGCTGGAAATAGAAACTTGCAGTAGCCATGACCGCAGAAACCCAGTGGCAGGTGTTGACCACAGGGGATGGATCCCTGACCTTTTTCTCCCAGGAGTTTGGGCAGGCTTTTCACAACGTCAGCGGCGCCGCTCAGGAAGCGCTGGAGAAGTTCGTCCGCCCTTGCCGGCTGGATCGGCTGCCGTTGGAGCGGGATCCGGAGGATCCCATTTGTCTTTTGGATATTTGCTTTGGCCTTGGCTACAACTCTGGCCTGGCCTTGGAGACAATCTGGCAGGTGCGGCCCGACTGCCCTGTAGAAGTCATTGGCCTAGAGCGCTCCCCGCAGGTGCCCCGCCAGGCCTGGCAGGTGGGGGTGGGATCCACTTGGAGCTTTAGCCAGGAGTGGCAACACTTTATCAACGAGGGATCCTGGCAATCGCCGCGCTGGCGCGGAACGCTGCTGTGGGGAGATGCCCGCCAAACCCTGCTCCAGGCGCCGCTGGGATGGGCGGATGCGGTGTTTTTGGATCCCTTCTCCCCTTCCGTCTGCCCGGAGCTGTGGACGGTGGACTTTTTGCGGGCAGTGGCGGCGCGAATGCGCCCCGGCGGGATCCTGGCCACCTATTCCTGTGCGGCGGCGGTGCGAGCAGCCTTGCTGGAGGCGGGGCTTTTCATTGGCTCGACGCCGCCGGTGGGTCGCCCTTGGCCGGGCACGGTGGCCTCACCCCAACCGGATCACCTGCCGCCCCTCTCCCCCATGGAGCGGGAGCACCTGAAAACCCGCGCCGCTGTGCCCTACCGGGATCCCACCTTGCAGGGAGACAGAGCCCAGATTCGGCTGCAGCGCCAGCAGGAACAGCAAACTTCACCCCTTGAGCCCACTTCCGCCTGGAAACGCCGCTGGCTTGTGCAAGCCTAGCAACCGGAGGGCAGCTTTTGCCGGGGTTGCTGTCGGGGTGTAGCCAAGACACCTGCACCAGTCCCGTACCCTTACGCACGCTGCTGTCTCTTGACAAAGTTAAGCTAAGATAAAGCTTTTTCTCCAGGGAACTGCTATGTCTACACTGGTTGCCCTTTGTGCCGAACAGCACCGGGTTATCCTGCAGTTCTTGGCTCGTCTCTCTCGGGCCTCGGAGTTGGATCTGGAGCAGCGGCGTCTCTGGGTGCAAAGGTTGCGGCAGCGCCTCTCCCGCCACATTCAATTGGAGCGCCATGTCCTCTACCCGCTGCTCAGGACGGCTCTGGCAGCGGATCCCCAGCTCAGCAGCCAGGTCAATGGGCTGGAGCAACAGTTGCGGGATCAGATCCCGGAGCTGACCCGCTTTTTGCACCAGGCGGAGCGTGAGCCGCAGCAGTTGGATCCCTCTGCTGCCCTTCACTTTTATCGGCAGTTGCGGGCCCAGTTTGAGCAGGAAGAGAAGCTCTTGCATCCCCTCTTTGCCCAGCGTGTTTCTCCCGCCGCCGAGCAACAGCAGTTGCGCCTGTTCCGCAAGCGCCTGCAGGCCAGTGCCCCCAGTTCTGCCGGTCGTCGCCTCAATTTAGAGGAATGGGAGCGGCAGGCCGTGACTCGCCCTGTCTTGCCCCGCGAACGCCTTTGGCCCCCGCCAGGTAGCACGGCGTCGACGGCCACCCCTTAACCGAGGACGGTCTTGTCTTTGGATTCTGCCTTGGGTAACTTTCTGCTGGTTTTGGCAAGCTGGCCTGTGGTACCTTTTCCCCAGCCGACCCCTTGAATCGATGCAACCCTGGGATCCCGAAACCTACGTCGACTCGATGGCCCAACTGCTGCAACTGCCCCTGCATCCCGACCATCGAGCGGGGGTGATCGCAAACTTCGCCCGCTTTTTGCCCCTTGCTCAACAGGTACTGGAGTTTCCGCTGCCACCGACGGTTGAGCCAGATCCTACCTTCAACCCCCAGCCATGACCCCGGATTCCCCTCTTCTCGGCAGCGCCGACGGGTTCGCGATTGCCAGGGCCGTCCGCCGGGGATCCGTGAGCGCCCAGGCAGTGGTGGCCGCCTGTCTGGAGCGGATTCGCCAGCGGGATCCCCAGCTCAATGCCTTTACAGCCGTGCTGGAAGCATCGGCCCTGCAGGCGGCGGAGCGGCTGGATCGACAGGTGGCCAAAGGGATCCCGGTGGGCCCCCTGGCGGGGGTGCCTTTTGCCGTCAAGAACCTCTTCGATGTGGCTGGCCTCACCACCCTAGCCGGTTCGGCGATCAACCGCGAGAACCCCCCGGCCACCCAAGATGCCACGGTGGTGGCCCGCCTCAAGCAGGCAGGGGCAATCCTGGTGGGCACCCTCAACATGGACGAGTACGCCTACGGCTTTGTAACCGAAAATAGCCACTACGGCCCCACCCGCAACCCCCACGATCTCAGCCGCAGTGCCGGCGGCTCTTCGGGTGGCTCGGCAGCAGCCGTGGCCGGGGGCTTGGTACCCCTCAGCCTGGGCAGCGACACCAACGGCTCGATTCGGGTGCCCGCCGCCTTGTGCGGCATCTACGGCCTCAAGCCCACCTATGGCCGTCTGTCGCGGGCAGGGGTGGCCCTGTTGGCTCCCAGTTTCGACCACGTGGGCCCCTTGGCCCGTTCGGTGGCCGATCTCGCCCTCAGCTTCGATGCCATGCAAGGGCCGGATCCCCAGGATCCCGTCTGCGCCCGCCGCCCTGCGGATCCCACCTTTGGGCAATTGGGGCAAGGGATCCAAGGCTTGCGCATTGCCGTGGCCGACGACTACTTCCTGCGGGGAGCAGAGCCCCACATCCTGGCCGGCGTGGAAAAAGTGGCCCAGGCCCTGGGAGCCCAGCAAACGGTGCGGATCCCGGAGGCCGAGCGCGCCCGCGCCGCTGCCTTCCTGATCACGGCTGCCGAGGGAGCCAACCTGCACCTGCATCACCTGCGAACTCGTCCCCACGACTTCGACCCGGCGACCCGGGATCGCCTTTTGGCTGGCGCTCTGCTGCCCGCCAGTTGGATCGTGCAGGCGCAGCGCTTTCGCCGCTGGTATCGCCAGCAGCTTCAGGCCCTCTTTCAAGAGATCGACCTGTTCATCGCCCCCACCACCCCCTGCTCTGCCCCCTTGCTTGGCCAAGAGAAGATGGTGATCGCTGGGGTGGAAGTCCTCACCCGGCCCAACCTGGGTCTCTACACCCAGCCCCTCTCGTTTGTCGGCCTGCCGGTGCTGTCGGTGCCGCTGCGCGAGAGCGGATCCCTGCCCTTTGGCGTCCAACTGGTGGCTGCCCCCTACCAAGAGGCCAACCTGTTGCGGGCCGCCGCCCATCTGGAAGCGCTGGGGATCCCGGAGGCGCGGCCTGCCTGAGCCAGCAGAGGCCCCCTTTCAGGCGCGTTTGAACCATATCTAGTGTTTTTTAATTTTAAATGCTCCGCTCCAGACGCTAAATGTGTGATCCCCTCAATGGGGGTAAAAATGTGCTACTCTTAAGGGCCGTTTTTGCCAGAGAGTTTGAATCTGGTTGGGGCAGGACGTGAGCTGCTTGCCTAGAGAGAGGAAAATCTTAAAGTAAAATTAATCCCCCAGTTGTTGTAGCGAATAACCTCTTTTCCGGGTTGGGTCGATAGAATGAACGGCATAAAATAGACACGGCACCCCCACCTGGATCTTAGTCGCTATGAAGCACCTTGATTCTGTGGCCCAGCGCTACATGAAACTGTGCGAGGCTTATCTTTCTCTCAACGAAGCCTTCGACAAATTGGATCAATCCCACAGCCGTCTGCAGCGCCACTTCAAACAACTGTTCGGCTATTTCAGCGCCGCTCAGCAGGCTTTGGTTCAACTGCCCCTCTTGCAGCAGCGCATCGAGCAGAGCGACCGCCGGCTTCATTCCCTGCGGGAAGAGCTACAGGCCAAAGAGGCTCGGCTGAGCGAGCTGATCGCCAACTATGACCAAGTTTGTGGTGAGCTGGACTCTACCAAAGCAGAGCTGTTGGGCGCTCAAGCGTTGATCGAAAAACTCGAGGCGGAAAACACTCAGGTTTTGGAACGCTTGAGTCGGCTGACCCGCATGGAAGAGGAAATGGCAAACTTGGCAGAACAGCTAGCCCAAGCGAACGCAGCTCGTCAGCAGATGGAAGTTCAAAACCGCGAGCTGGAACGAGCTTTGGGAGATCGGGATCAGCACATTTACAGCCTGCAAAAGCAACTGGCCCAACTGGAGCAAGAGATGGCCTTGTTGAAAGCTCAACGGGATGAGGCCATCGCTCGCGCTGAGCAGGCGGAAGCCGGGCTGAAAGCGCAAACCGACCAAGTTCAGACTTTACGAAACAAGCTCCATCAAGCCGAACAGCAACTGGCAGTGGTGGCCCTAAACGAGCTAGAGCTCTTGCTCGACCATAATTCGATCAATCTTTTGCAAGAAGCAGAGCAGGCTGCACAAGCGGATGCCCAGGTGCTGGCAACCCTGCCGGAGGCTTTGGCCGAGGCGGAAGGCATTCTGCTGGAGATCGACCAGTTCATTTTGGCTTGTTCAGGGCCCCTGCAGTCGCAGGCTGCCTGAGCGGGCAAGCGGATTAGCTAAAAACCCATCAGACGGGCAACAGCGGCCAGCTCGGGGGCAACCCCCGTGTGGACGGGAGCGGCTCCCTGTTGGGTGGCCGTGTCGGGATCCTTGAGGCCGTTGCCGGTGAGAACGCATACCACCTGGGCGCCGGCGGGCACCTGCTCCCGCCATTTCAGCAACCCGGCCACCGAGGCGGCACTGGCCGGCTCGCAGAAGATCCCTTCCTCTGCCGCCAGCAGACGATAGGCCGCCAAGATCTCTTCGTCGGTCACGCTGTCCACCCGGCCACCGCTGACCTGGACTGCCGCCTTGGCCTTCGCCCAACTGGCAGGGTTGCCGATGCGAATGGCCGTGGCCACCGTTTCCGGATGTTCCACCACGCGATCGAGGACGATGGGGGCGGCGCCGGCCGCCTCAAAGCCGTAGAGGCGCGGGCGGCGGCTGGCCTTGCCCTGTTGGCGGTACTGGCAAAAGCCCATCCAGTAGGCGGTGATGTTGCCGGCATTGCCCACGGGGATGCAGAGCCAGTCGGGGGCATCCCCCAACGCATCCACCACCTCGAAGGCAGCGGTTTTTTGCCCCTCCAGCCGGAAGCGGTTGACAGAATTGACCAGCGCCACCGGGTAGGTTTCCGCCAGTTGCCGCACCATGGCCAGTGCTCGGTCGAAGTTGCCCTGGATGGCGATGATCTCGGCCCCGTACATCAGGGTTTGGGCCAACTTGCCCTTGGCCACATAGCCATCTGGGATCAGCACGTAGGCCCGCAGGCCCCCTTTGGCCGCATAGGCGGCGGCTGCCGCCGAGGTGTTGCCGGTGCTGGCGCAGATGACGGCTTCCGCCCCCGCCTCTTTGGCCTTGGATACAGCCATGGTCATGCCGCGATCCTTGAAGCTGCCGGTGGGGTTGAGGCCCTCCAGCTTCAGGTAAACCTGGCAGCCCCGCCCTAGCCGTCGGCTCAGCGCGGGAGAGGGGACTAGAGGGGTGTTGCCCTCGTGCAGCGTAATTACAGGGGTGCCGGGGCCGACGGGGAGCCACTCCCGGTAGTACTCGATGAGGCCGGGCCAGAGCCCCACTTGGGCGCGGGATCCGGCCATACGGGAGGGATGGGTGGAATTGAGGGTGACCATGCTGCCGAGAAGTCGAGGCCATCGAAGAACTGGCTTTTTAACTGTAACTGTTTGGGGAGCGCTTGTATCGGCTCTGCCCCATGCCGGCAGGGGGGAGCCTATCCGGGCAAGGGCTGCAGGGCCAGGGCTTGGGCCAGGGCGTGCAGCTTGAGGCGGATCTCGGCCAACTCCTGGACGGGGTTGGAATCGGCCACGATGCCGGCACCAGCATACAGGCGGGCCCGCTCCCCCTCGATCAGGGCCGAGCGGATCCCGACCACCAGCTCGCCATTGCCCTGCAAGTCCACCCAGCCTAGCGGGGCGGCATAGCTGGCGCGATCGAAGGGCTCCACCTGCTCCAGCCACTGCAGCGCCGCCTGTTGGGGATAGCCTCCCACGGCTGCCGTCGGGTGCAGTTGGGCCAACAGGTCGAACAGATGCACGTCGGCGGGGAGCTCCACCTCGATGACCGTTTGCAGATGCTGGATGTTGGCCAGGCGGAGCAGCCGCGGTTGCGGGGAGATCTGAGGATCCATCCCCAGCCGGCCCAAAGCCTCTTGAATCGAGCGCACCACCCACTGGTGTTCGCGGCGGTCTTTGGCGCTGCGGAGCAATTGCTCGGCCAACATCCGATCCTGGTGGCCGTTGGCGCCGCGGGCGATGGAGCCGGCCAGCGCATCGATCTGCACCCGGCCTTGCCACACCGAAAGCAGCCGCTCCGGGCTGGCCCCCACGAAAACCTGAGCGGGAAGCGGGGACTCCTCTGGGATCCCTTGGCTCTCTGAGGCAAAGGCGAAGACGCTGCAATCGGGGTGATGGGCCTCCAGATAGGCCAACAGGGAGGGGAGCGGGGGAGGGGAGGGCAACGCCAGATCCACGGCTTCCGCCAGCACCACTTTTTGCAGGGATCCCGCCTCAATGGCCTGCAGGGCTTTTTGAATCCGCGCCAAGAGGGCTGCTTCCGCCACCGCCACCTCCAGAGGGGGCTGCAGCTCCCAGCGGGGCAAGGGCGCTTGGGAAAGGCGCTGCATGTGGGCAAAAAAAGCGGCGATCTGGCCAGCCAAGGCCGCCGGGTCACTGTCGGGACCGATTTCCAGATTGAGCCGCGCCACCGTCAGCTCCCCCCCCACCTGCAACAGTTGCCAGCGGGGCAGAACCAACGCCGCTGCGCCACCGCTCCCGGGGCCGAAGCCAAAGCGGCAGAAGCACAAGGGGCGTTCTTGTCGGCTGCCACCCCTTGGCGGAGACTCGCTGCCGCTGACGGGAGCGACATGGACATGAGGCTGCAACGCTTGTACAAAAGCCCGTGCCGTCTGAAATCGCTCCTCCCCCGAAAGATCCACCTGCCGCAGGGATCCCCACCCCAGCACCCGCACCCTTTCTCCCTGGGTCTGGTGGGAGAGATAGCAATGGTGGGAGAAGCGGTTTGGGGGAAGCCAGCTCAACTGCCGGGCCAGCGCCGCCAGCGGATCTAGCCCTGGGACAGGCCGCGACAGGCTGAGGATTTGAGGGATCCCCTGCGCCCGCGCCCTCTCTTGGCAGGCGGCCAGAAGGGAATGCCAGCAGAGCCGCTCCCCCTCCTGGTCTGTCCCAACAGAGGCGGAAGTGATCGACGGCCAGGCTCTCGGCCGCTCCGCACTGGGGGCATTCCAAGAAAAAAGAGAGGAGGTCATGCAAAAAAGAGTACAGAAGCCGATCCCACCTTGGCCGAAAACAGGACGAGCGTCGACCCGGAGGGGAACCGCCAGCAGGGTACTTCAGGATACAAAATTATACGAGATCAGGAGACAGGCCGGTTGCTTGGGCCTTCAGGGGCAAAACCTGAGGAACTTCTTCACGGATTGCAAAGTTTCTTAGCATCCCTGGGGATGGGAACGGAAGCATCCTAACCTAACAAATACAGAGCATACACAGAACCAGAGAGAGCCAGGGCCAACATGCTCGCACAGCCGGAACCGTCCAAGAGAACGCGCAGGAGTCCAGAGGCCAGCCCAGTACAGCTTGCCGAAAAGAGCACTTGGGATCGTCCCTCGCGGCGGCAATTGTGGATGGCCGCCCTTAAGCCCCCCATGTACAGCGTGGCGATCATGCCCATCTGGGTGGGATCCGCCATCGCCTATGCCCAGGCAGGGGCGATGGATGTAGGAGTTTTGGCCGTATTTCTGGGAGCAGCCATCTGTCTTTTGGCTTGGGTCAACCTCAGCAACGACGTGTTCGATGCCCAGACAGGGGTGGACAAAAACAAGCTCCACTCGCTGGTCAACCTGACGGGCAAGCCGGGGCAGGTATTTTGGGTGGGGAATGCCTTTTTGGCCTTGGGGCTGGCAGGGATCCTGTGGCTGAGCTGGCGGCAATCGGATCCGACGGTGCTGCTATTGGTGCTGCTGGCCTGCGGGCTGGGCTACGCCTACCAGGGGCCGCCCCTGCGCCTGGGCTACCAGGGCCTGGGGGAGCTCCTCTGTTTTTTGAGCTTCGGGCCGCTGGCGGTTTTGGCCGCCCACTACAGCCAAAGCCGAAGCTGGTCGCTGCCGGGGCTGGCGGCCTCACTGGTGGTGGGGATGGTAACCAGTTTGATTTTGTTTTGCTCCCATTTCCATCAGGTGGAGGACGATCTGGCTGCCGGCAAGCGCTCGCCGGTGGCCCGCCTGGGCACCTTGCGCTCCGCCCGCCTCATCCCTTGGATCTGCGGCAGTCTGTTCGGCCTGATGCTGCTGTTTGTGGGGCTGGGGGCTTTTCCGGCCTGGACGCTGCTGAGCTTGGCCGGGATCCCGTTTGCGGTGCAGCTTTCCCGCCTGCTGTGGGCTTACCACGACCAGCCGCAGCGGATCAGCCACTCCAAGTTCATCGCCGTCAACCTCCATTTTTGGCTGGGGCTGTTTCTGGGGTTGGGCTTTATCCTCAGCCGTCTGGGATAAACCAGAACCTTAGAAATGCTCCAGATCCCGCCGCGGCGGCCTGTAAATTGCGGTAAGCTACAGCCTAGGTTGCCGGGCCCCGCTACCGGTCGTGGGCTAAGGATCGACGTGGAGAAGCAGCGAGAACAGGATGCGGCGATTTTTCAATTCCAATCTGGGGGTGACGCTCTTGGGGAGCAGCCTCTTAGCTGCTTTGGTCGGTTGGGCCTTGTCCATCGATATCGAAGAAGTGAAGGTGGAGTCTCCCCCCCCGGATCAGCCCCTTTCGGTCAGCCGCAGGGTGGATATTGTGGGGCGGCGGGGGGGCTATCGGCGTTGGCGGCTGATCGCCGAGCAGGTGGAGCTGGCCACTGGACAACAGGTGTTTGAGCAGGGGGCGCACGGCTACTTCTACGGAGAAAGTGCCGATCAGCTGGAAGGAGTGCCGGATCCGTTTTTTGCCAGCAGCGAGCAGATGACTTGGCAGGCCAAGCGTGCCCGCTACGATGCCAGCGCCGACGCGCTGTATCTGGATGAGGGGGTGGAGGTGAGGAGCGAGGATGGCAGCCTGCTCCTGACCCGCGCTCTGCGAATCACCCCCGAAGAGCGCATCGAGGTGCCGGAGGCCTTCACCCTCAAAGGGCAAGAAATGATCCTAGAGGGCCGCTCCGGCTCGTTTAACTTCCAATTTGCCCTCCTCAGCGCCCAGCAGGGCAAGCTAACTGTGCTGCCCTTGGATTCGGCGGCGGCGGATCCCGCTTCCACCACCATCACCGCCGACCAGATCACCTACGACCGCACCCAACAGGTGGCCGAAGGGAAAGGGAACCTGCGCATCCGCGAAGGCGGCCTCGAGATCCGCGCCCCTCAGGGCACCTACCTGCGCCGACAGGCCCAGAGCATTCTCTCCGGCGGCGTCGTGTTGCAGGAGGTGGCCGACCCTGGCAGCCGGGATCCCCTCTTGGCGGATCTGCGCTTGGCCCAGGCTGGCCCACAGGCTACTTCCAACCAACCGGATCAGGAGGTCACCATCATCGCCGACCGCCTCACCTACGACCGCAACACGCAAGTTGCCCGCGGGGAAGGCAACCTGGAAATCCGCCAGGGGGAAACCGTCATCCAGTCGGCCCAGGGCACCTACCGCCGTCGCGAATCCCAAAGCCTGCTGACGGGGGGAGTTACCCTGCGCGAGCCGGGGCGGGTGCTCACCTCCGCCCGCCTGGAGGGCAACCACCGCGACAAGATCTTCTTCTTCGAGGAAAACGTTCTCTACCGGCAGATGGCCGCCTCTACCCCAGCCGCCGGCGGCGGATCCCTGACGGAGGAGCTGCGCCAAGCCGAAACGGAAGTGCGGGCCGCCCGCCTGGTTTACAACTCCCGCACCGGCACCTCGGAGTTCAGCGAGGCCGTCGAGTTCATCCAGCGGGGGCGCAAGGCCAAGGCCAACCAGGCCACCATCACCCCTGAAAAGGTGGAGCTGCGGGGGGAGGTGGTGATTGAGCAGATCGAGGGGGACTGGCTGGCGCGGCGTCTGCAAAACCCGCAGACCCAGGCCGATGTGGACCAGCCGACCGTGATCTACGCCGACCGGGTGGAGATCGACCAGGCCAGCAGCGATGCCCGCTTCTTCGGCAATGTGGTCATCGTGCAGGCCAACCGCGCCATCGAAGGGGATCGCGCCGACTACTCTGACCAAGGGCAGATTTTCAGGATCACCGCCGACCAGGCTCCCGTCCTCCTCTGCGATCGCGGCGAGATCAATCCGATTCCCCGCGAGAGCGGCGCACCGCTGCCCGGTCGCGATGCTCTGGATCAGATGTGCCGGGGCGCCAACCGCCTCAGCGGCAGGCTGGTCACCCTGAACTTGGAACAGGATGAGTACACCGTCGAGGGGGACGAGCAGCAGCAGGGGATGTTTCAATTTCGCATCACCGATGCTCTCTGACGGGATCCCATCCTGGCTGGGGGTCGTCTAGATCTCGAAAGCTGGCTGAGGTTGTGCACCTGAGGTAACAGAGCCAAATGACCACCCCACTGGCCAAGGGTCAACGGCGCCGAACTTCTGCCCAGACGGGAAGCTTTTGGGGATCCCTGAAGTTGGGGGGCTTTTTTTTGGAGTTTTATCTCTGCAAAGAGATGATCCGCCCCTTCTTTTTGGGCGTGGCGGGGGGCACGGTGATGATGCTGGGCAACCAGCTTTTTATCTACGCCGATTTGCTGGTGAAAAAAGGCGCCCCTCCCCTCACGATTTTGCACATTCTCCTCCTCAACTTGCCCGCCATTTTGGTGGTCACCTTCCCCATCGCCGGCCTCTTTGCCACCCTGCTCACCCTGGGCAGGATGGGGGCCGATAGCGAGATCACGGCTCTGCGGGCCGCCGGGATCCCCTATCGCAAGGTGCTGATTCCGGTGCTCTGCATCGGTCTACTGATCAGCGGCCTGGCGCTGTTGACCAATGAAGTGATCGTGCCCCAAACCAACCAAAAGGTGAAAACCCTGAACACCAACCTCATCCTGGCTCAGGATGCCCTTCCGTTTGACTCCGAAGAAATTGTGCGGGTGGACGACGACCTTTGGTTTCATGTGGGATCCATTGACCCGAAGACCGGCTTGATGCACGATCTGCTGATTTTGGATCGCAAGGCCGAGACCGGCCACCTACGCTACCCGCAGGTGATCTCGGCCCAAACTGCGCAGCAGGTGGGCCAAGCGTGGCACCTGCAAGACGTGGTGATCCGTCGCTACGACGAGCGGGGGCGCACCTACTACGAGGGCCAGGTGGCGGAGATGGAGCTGAACATCGTCAACAAGTTGGTGGGCCTGGTGTACGCCGAAAAGGTGCCCCAGGAGCAACGGGCGGCAGAGCTGTGGGAGCAATGCCAGCGATATCGAGCGGAGCAACGTCCTTCTGCCGATGTGGCCCGCTGCCTGACGGAGTACCACCTCAAGTTCGCCATTCCCTTGGCCAGCTTTTTCGCCATCTTGGTGGCTGCGCCCTTGGGCCTGCAAACGGTGCGGCAGACCGGCCGCTACGGCAGTGTGGCGCTGGCGATTGTCCTGGTGTTTATTTACTATGTACTGATGAGCTTAGGACGCGCGATGGGTCGAGTTGAGCAGATCGATCCCTGGCTGGCCGCCTGGTTGCCGAATATGATTTTCGGCGGGGTGGGCTTCTCTCTACTGTGGCGGTTTTTACGGTGAGATTCGGCAACTTCCCACATGGCTTCAGCCCTTGGGCAAGGTGGCTAGCCCTTTGCTGGGGCAGCTCCCTGTGGGTGGG
>NZ_JANSJB010000004.1:20270-32045 GCF_047462355.1 Synechococcus sp. H55.9
GCCGAGGCCCAATCCTCCCCGCCTGCTGTGCCCTTGACGACGGCAACTGGATCTCCTGCGGCCTCTGGTTCTGATCCTGGAGCTTCTGGATCCCTGCCACCCAGCACCCCTCCTGAAAAGGCCCTCACGCCAGAAGAGCTAAACCGGCAGCGGCTGCAACGGCTTTTGGCCGAAGGGGCGGCGGCCCACGCCCGGCGGCAGGCACAACAGGCCCAGGCAACGCCGTCTTCCCGGCCCGCTTCAGCAGCGACGCCCCCTGCAACCGTTCCGACTCTGGACTCCCTCGGCTCCCCCCGTTCCCAAGCTGCTGCCCTGCGGATGGAAGAAGAACCCCGGCTGCGTCCCACCGAGACTAGGCGCGGCCTAGGATCCACTGGCGAGAGCCCGGCCACTGCTCAAGGGCAAGCGGAGCTGGGTGAGGCCTCCGGCCCGCTGTCGCCAACCAACCGGATCCCGCCTTTCCCCCAGACCGTTCCTTCCTTGATCTCGCAAGCCGGTGGGAGCTTGGCGATCCCTGCGTCGGGAGGGACGGGAACCACTCAAGGGGGAAGCGAAACCGGAACAGAAGCTTTTGTTCCTACTGTCGGTTCCCCCCTGGCCCCTCAACTGCTGGAGCAGTTCCCGCTTCTACGGGATCTGAGCACCGAGACGGCGGGGAACGTTGACCTAGGCCGAGTGGGGGGATCCCAGATTCGCCAGCAGCTGGCGGCCACCGCCACCAGCCAACGGCAGATCCCCCTCGACCCGGATCAGATCAACGTCAGTGGGGATGTGCTCAGCTACATCGCCGAACAAGACCTGGGCATTGCCGAGGGAAACGCCCAGATCCAACTGGCGGACGGCACCCGCATCACTGGCGAGCGGCTGTTGTTTTACCGGCGGGAACGGCGCCTGCGCAGCGAGGGCCCCTTCCGGATGGAACAGCCCCCTGGCCCCCAGGGTCGCGGCATCCGGCAAATCGAGGGGCGCAACTTGGATCTGGACATCCCCAGGCGGTCTGCCCAATTTGAAAACTCGCTGGTGATCCTGCCGGGGGAGGAGCCGGGCACCCAGGTTTTTGTGCGCAGCCAAGAGACCACCGCCCTGTTGGGGGATCAGATTTTTTTTGAGAAGGCCACCGTCACCACCTCGCCGAAGCCGCCCATCACCCACTACGTGCAAGGGGATCGGGTGGAGGTGTTTCCCGATGACCGGGTCATCGTTTACGACGCCCGCGTCTTTGCCGGCGGCGAGCTCAGCGAAGAGGGCGATCTGCGGGCGGGGCTGCAGATTGCCTACTTGCCTCTTTTCATTTACAGCCTGCGGGATCACCAGTGGGTGCTGCCGGGGCGCAGTGAGGCGGAAGGGGTGTTTGTCAAATCCAGTTGGGCCTATCGCTTCGACGAGTACAACTTCGGTGGCCTGCGGCTGGATGTCCTGCAGAAGAAAGGCCTGGGCATCGGCTTTCTACACGACTACATCCTCCCCATCCCCGACAGCGTCAACTACGGGCGGGCCCAGTTTTACCTGGTAACCGAGGCCGACCAGCGGCGCTTCTCCAGCCGCTTCCGCCTCGACCACAACTTCGACTTCTACGCCGCCAACCTCCTCGGCCAAGAGGGCCAACTGCGGGGCCAGCTCAACCTCAACCTGGACAACACCTACCGCCCTGCCGGCGGGCGTAACGACAACGCCGACCTGCGCCTCAACACCACCTTTCAGGGGGATCTCTCCACCACCACCCTCAACATCAGCCGCAGTGGATCCCAGGAAAACGGCACCTATAGCTTTCCCCTCACCCTCAGCCACATCCAGCGCTATGGGGGCGTGCCTTGGCTGCAATCGGATCTGCGCCTGGACTACAACCAGCGGGTGAGCGTCAAAGATGGGCCGGATTTCGCTGATGCGCGGCTGACGCTGGGTGCCCAACTCACCCCACCCGGCTGGGGAGGCACCTACCGCCTCAACTACCGCGCCTACAGCAGCTCCAACGGCGACACCGAGCCGCGCCGCAACTTCGAGCTGGCCTTCAATCCCGATCTCCTCCGCATCACTCCCGATATCTCCCTCAGCAACGCCCTCACCCTGACCCAAGAGCAACAGCCAGATCGAGAAGTGGGATCCGGCCTTAACTTTTTCAATCGCTACGAGCTGCGCTCCAGCCTTCAATTCAACGACATTCAACCGGCTCCCTGGATCACCTTCATGCCCGGCTCGATCGACTACACCCAAGTCCTGTACTCAACCCCCGACCAGGAATCCACCGTCAGCCTCAACCCCCGCCTCAGCCTCAAGCCCGCCGACTGGAACACCATCGATCTGCGCTACAGCCGCACCTTCTACGGCAACAATTCCGCTCCTTTTCAAACCCTTTCCGTCAGCCCCAAGGATGTGGATCGCCTCAACGCTAACATCAGCTTCTTTACGCCGCGCGACTTCCTGCTCAACGTGCCCCCCGGCTACATTGCCTTTGAAGATGACCTGCCCGGCGAGCTGCCCATAGCTCTGACCTTCCCGGACGACACCCCGGAGGACTTGGAAGCGATTGCCTCCCGCAACTTGCAGGAGCTGCAGGCGGAAGTAAAAAACCTGTTGCGCTTCGACACCACCCTTGGCTACGACTTTGTCGCCCAAAGGTGGGACACCCTCAACGCCAACTTTACCTGGAACACCACCCCTGAGCTATTCAACATCCAGGTGCAAACCTCCTACGACCTCAACGAGGGGCAGTTACAACCGATCCGTCTGGAATATCGAGGGCGCAGCAGCACCACCTTCAACCGGGAGCAGCGCTCGGGTCTAGATAGCTATGAGCCGGGGATCAGCTACGCGCTGCAGGCGGTTTACGATCCGCGGCTAGGCCAGATCTCTACCTATGGACTGGAGTTGGATGCCACCCTCGGCACGCAGTGGCAAAACCACTGGCGGCTCCGCCTGGGCCTGACGGAGGCAGGGATCCGCCGCATTGAAGTGCGCCGCGACCTGCGGGATTTCGAGCTGCGCTTGGCCTACGATCCGCTGGCGGAGTCGCTGCGCCTGGAGGGGATCCTGGTGGCTTTCCCCAGCCGTCCGGTGGGCCTGACCCAGGAGCGGGGGGAGTTTCAACTGACCTCTCCGGTGGGTGCATTCAGCCTGGATAGTCTGGCCCGCTGATCCGGAGTTCTCTTAGGTAAGGACTAGGTAACGACGTCTGGCTGCTGCCGACCCGTGCGGGCGCGAATCTGGGCAAGGTGATCGGCCAGTTGAATCTGCTCGGCCAGGGCCACCTGGGGATCCAAGCCATGCCGGGCGGGATCCAGCTCCAGTCGCTCTAGGTATACCCGCAGAGTGGCCCCTTGGGTGCCCGTTCCCGAGAGACGGTAAATAACACGGGATCCATCTTCAAAGCCGATGCGGATCCCTTGGTTACGGGTGGTGCTGCCGTCCACGGGATCGGTATAGCTGAAGTTGTCGGCATAGGTCACCCTGTGGGATCCCAAACGCTGGCCCACCCACCCGGGCAGGGAGCGCTGCAGGTTTTCCATAAGGGCCTCGGCCACTTCCACCGGCAGGCCCTCGTAGTCGTGGCGGGAGTAGACGTTGCGTCCGTAGATGTGCCAATGTTCCTCCACGATCTGCCGCACCGGCTGCCGTCGGACGGCCAGAATGTTCAGCCAAAACAGGACGGCCCAGAGCCCATCTTTTTCGCGGATGTGGTGGGATCCGGTGCCGAAGCTCTCTTCCCCGCAGAGGGTCACTTTGCCGGCATCCAATAGGTTGCCGAAGAATTTCCAGCCGGTGGGGGTTTCGTAGCAAGGGATCCCCAACTTGGCTGCCACCCGATCCGCCGCTTGGCTGGTGGGCATGGAGCGGGCAATTCCCACCAAGCCCTCCCGGTAGCCGGGCACCAGGTGGGCATTGGCTGCCAGCACGGCCAAGCTGTCGCTGGGGGTGACGTAGAATTGGCGGCCCAGGATGAGGTTGCGATCCCCATCCCCATCGGAGGCCGCCCCGAAGTCCGGCCCGTCTTCCCGAAACAGCAGCTCCAGCAATGAGCGGGCATGCACCGGGTTGGGATCCGGGTGTCCGCCGCCAAAATCCGGCAGGGGCTGCCCGTTGAGCACGCTGCCCTCTGGCGCTCCCAAGGATCCCTGCAAAATGGCGCGAGCATAGGGGCCGGTGACGGCGTGCATGGCGTCGAAGGCGATACGGATCCCAGAGGCCAGGTAGTCGCGGATGGCGTCGAAATCGAACAGGCGCTGCATCAGGCCCAAGTAATCGGCCACCGGGTCGATGACGGACACCGTCAGGGATCCCAGCCGTTGCTCGCCCAAGCACTCCAGATCGACATCGGCAGCTTCCAGGATGCGGTACTCCCGGATCTGCTGGGTACGAGCGTAAATGGCCTCGGTCAGCTTCTCCGGGGCAGGGCCGCCGTTGCCGATGTTGTACTTGATGCCGAAGTCCCCTTCTGGGCCGCCGGGGTTGTGGCTGGCCGAGAGAATGATCCCCCCATAGGCCCCGTATTTGCGGATGAGACAGGAGACCGCCGGCGTGGAGAGGATCCCTCCCTGCCCCACCAGTACCCGCCCCATGCCGTTGGCCGCCGCCATCTTGAGCAGAACCTGAATGGCCTCCCGGTTGTGGTAGCGGCCATCTCCTCCCACCACCAGAGTTTGGCCGGCGGATCCCTCGAGGACATCAAAAATGGATTGGAGGAAGTTTTCCAGGTAATGGGGCTGCTGAAACACGGGCACCGGCTTGCGCAGCCCAGAAGTGCCGGGTTTTTGGCCAGGGAAGGGAGTTGTGGGAACGATGCGCAGGCTCATAGGCTGCCGGAAATGCTGCTTGCCCTTCTACTATCTCATCTATCTCCCCCTTGGGCGGGGTTCGGGCGCAGAGTCCTTTCCCCTCCTCCACTTGATGGATGGGATCGAGCTCAGTTTTCAATCGCCTGGCTTAACCACCCACTCCACCGGCGTTTTGCTGGGATCGGGCAACTTCAGCGAGAACAGCCCCGCCGCCAAGATCAACAGGGTAGAAAACCAAAGGCAGCCCACCAAGCCATAAAGCTGGAAGAGGATCCCGGAGGTCACCGTCCCCAGCAGGCGCCCACCGGAATTGGCCATGTAGTAAAAGCCCACGTTGAGGGCGACATCGTCATCTTCTGTATAGGCCAACACCAGGTAGGAGTGCACCGCCGAGTTGAAGGCGAAGACGATCCCAAAGAGGATGAGGCCGCCGGTCACCACCCATTCCGGCGGCAGGCCGGCCATAAAGGCGGTGGCAATGAGCGCCGGCACTGCCGTCAAGGTCAACGTCCAGATCTGAATGGTGCGAGCCTTGGGCGCGCGGCCCGGGCGCCCTCCCCCCAACAGTTGCGGCGCTACAAACTGAATAAAGCCATAGCCGATAACCCAGATGGCCATGTAGCTGCCCACCTGCATAAACGTCCAGCCCAGCTCGTCGTAGAGGAACACCGGCAGGGCCACCACAAACCACACATCCCGCGACCCAAACAGGAAAAAGCGGGCCGCCGAGAGAAGGTTGATCTCTTTGCTCTTGGAAAAGAGGCGCTTGAAGGGGATCTTGGCCTTGACCTTGCCCATATCCGCCGGCAGCAGCGCCCCGGAGCAGAAGATCAAAGCCAGCGCCCCCGCCTGCACGAAGTTGGCCATGCGGAAGCCCAGGGGATCCCCGTAGATCTCGGTGAAGATCTGCAGCAGGGCCGCCCCCACAAAGAACCCCACCCCCTTGAGGGCGTTCTTGGATCCCGTCAGCATGGCCACCCAGCGGAACAGGCGGGACTCGGCCTCCTTGGGCACCACCAGGCGGATGGCGCTTTTGGAACTCATCTTGGTGAGATCCTTGGCGATCCCGGCCAGAGCCTGGGCCGTCATTACGTAGGCCACCTGGCCCCAGATCGGCCACTGCAGGTTGATCACCCCCAGCATCACCAGGCCGAAGATCTGAATGGCAATGCCCCCGTACAGGGTGAGCCGCAGGCCAAACAGGGATCCAATCCAGCCGCCCAGAAAGTTGGTGATCACCCCGAAGATCTCGTAGAAGAGAAACAGCATGGCAATCTGAATCGGGGTGAAGCCCAACTTGTGGAAGTGCAGCAGCACCAACATGCGGATGGCGCCGTCGGTGATGGTAAATCCCCAGTAGGCGGCGGTTACTAGAGCATAGTTGCGCACTGCGGCAGCTTGGGCACTTGAGACAGCAGTCATGGGCAGGTCTCCTCTATAAGCTGAGAGCCACTTTGCGGGCCAATTCCGCCATGCGGTTGGCGTAGCCCCATTCGTTGTCGTACCAGGCCAGGATCTTCACCTGGGTGCCGTCCACCACCATGGTCGAGGGGGCATCCACAATGCTGGAGCGGGGATCCCCCTTGAAATCCACCGAGACAAGGGGCAGCTCCTCATAGCCGAGGATGCCCTTGAGTTCCCCCTCGGCTGCAGTCTTCAAGAGGTGATTGACTTCTTCCACGCTGGTGGGCCGCCTCACCTCGAACACGGCGTCGGTCAAAGAGGCATTCAGCAGGGGCACGCGCACCGCAAGGCCGTTGAGCTTGCCGTTGAGCTCAGGGTAGATGAGGCCGATGGCCTTAGCCGAGCCGGTGGTGGTGGGCACCAAAGACAGCAGAGCCGAGCGCGCCCGCCGCAAATCCTTGTGCGGGGCATCCACCATACTTTGGGTGTTGGTGACGTCGTGGACGGTGGTGATCACCCCGTGTAGGATGCCGATCCCCTCGTGGATGACCTTCACCAAGGGGGCCAGGCAGTTGGTGGTGCAGGAGGCGGCTGTGAGCAAATGGTGGCGGCCCGGATCGTAGAGGTGGTCGTTGATGCCCATGACGATGTTGAGGGCCGCCTCATCCTGGACGGGGGCAGCCACAATGACCTTGCGCACCCCCGCTTTGAAGTAGGCGTCCAGTTCTGCCGCCTTGACAAATTTGCCTGAGCACTCCAGCACCAGGTCGATCCCCAAATCGGCCCAGGGGACTTCGCCAGGAGATTTGTACTCGCTGAAGGTGAGGGCTTTGTCTTGGATGCGCAGCCCTTGGCCGGATGCCTCGATGTCGATGTTCCAGCGGCCCTGCACCGAGTCGAACTTGAGCAGGTGAGCTGCGGTGGCAGGCCCGCCTTTGATCTCGTTGATGTGGGCAAATTCCAGCTCCGGCCAGCCCCAAGCCGCCCGCAACACCAACCGTCCGATGCGGCCAAAACCGTTGATGCCCACCCGCACTGCCATGTTGATTGATCCCAAAATCGTTCAGTAGGGATCCCGCCTTTTCAAATGAAGATCCCGCCTCGACATTACCAGAACGCCCCACTCATTTCAAGACAAGTTGATGGAACCCACAAGGGATCCGCTGGGGTGGTGGGCATCGACAACAGGGTTCCTCCCCCAGCCGTTTTACATCAAATAAACGGTTGCGCCCAACCCGGCAAGCGGTGACCTAAGCTGGGAAAAGTCGTGCGTTTCTGGATGTGCCCTCGCCGCCTCAGCCTTCTGTGCCGGATGACTTTCCTCCCCTCCCCCCGCCCCCTCCCCGCTCTCCGGCCTTGAGGGTGGTGGAAACAGCTTTTTTGGCCAGCACCGCCGCTTTGATCTGGATCTTGAGCTACACGCCGCTGGCTCCCTTTATGCGTCTGTTTTTCCCCATTCCGGTGGCGCTGGCGGTGATGCGCTGGGATCCCCGCACCGGGGCGATGGCCCTGGTGGTCTCCGCCCTGTTGCTGACAGTGCTGATGGGGCCCACGCGCAGCATTCTCTACGTCATTCCCTATGGCCTGCTGGGCTACGGGTGTGCCCGCCTCTGGCAGCAGCGCTTCTCTTGGTATGTCTCGGTAGCCAGCGGCGCTGCCCTCAGCGCTTTCGGCCTGGTTTTCCAGTTGTTGCTCTCCTCCCTGCTGGTGGGGGAAAACCTCTGGACTTACGTGACCATCCAACTCACCGGCCTGACCAACTGGCTGCTGGATGTGTCCCTGGCCAGACTAGGGGTGTACTGGGTGGCGGAACCCTGGATGGTTCAGGTGGTGGTGGTGGCATTCATCGCCTTTAACTCCCTCATCTATGTGTTCACGGTGCATCTGGTGGCCGCTCTGGTGATGGAGCATTTCCGCTGCCCGCTGCCGCCGCCACCGAAGTGGGTGCAATTTTTGCTGGATTAGCAGCCTCCCATACTTCTGAGATGGCCGCTGTCATGAGATAGACTTGTAAGCCCTACTCTTTTGGCCTTCCGTCCTGTTGCTGACTCCTATGAATCCCCTGCCCCCGCCCGCTCACCCCTACCAGTTCCGTGCCTTGGGCCTGATCAAGGGATCCCTAAAAGCGATCCCCAAGACCTATGCGCAGGCGATGTTGGTTGCCAGCGATGGCGTGGAGTATCCGGCCACCCCTGGCCGCGCCGAGCTGCTGCGTCCTTTCACCCACTGCATCGAGAGCGGCCACACCTACTGGTACTACGTGCAGCCACAGCCGCGGTCGGGAGGCGCCCTAGGTCTGAGCGTCATCCGCATTCTGGCTCTGCCGGAAGAGGAGGCAGATCCAGAGCTGGAGGATGAGCCTTTTTTGCCTGCCCCCGAAGATGCAGAGGAGGGCTTCAACATTCGCGGCATCGTCGAGCCCCACGATGGCTTTGTTGAGATAACCGTGCGGCGCAAGCCCCAAGGGAACAAGCAATTTCCGCCCTTACAACTGCGCTTGGAGGGGTTTTTGCCAGGAGCTGTTGCGGGCGAGTTTTGGGATCTGTTAGCGGAGCGGGAGGGCCATGAGCTGCTGCTGGTGGATGGCAGCCGCCTCTTGACAGCAGTAGCCCAGCCTCAGAACCCCTCAGAATCGTGACGTCCTCCCGTCACTGACCGCAAGGAAAGTTAAAATTCTCAAAACAAAGAGTTTCCTGACTGATGGTGTCTGCTGCCGGCTTGTCCCAACGGGTCGCCCATCTATCCTCGTCGCCCACGTTGTCCATTACAGCTCTGGCCAAAGCCATGCAGGCAGAGGGTGTGGATGTGTGTAGCTTGAGCGCCGGCGAGCCGGACTTCGATACACCTGAGCACATTCGGGCGGCGGCCATCCGCGCCCTGGAAGAGGGCAAAACCCGCTACGGCCCCACCGCCGGGATCCCCGCCCTGCGCCAGGCGGTGGCGGACAAGTTGCGGCGAGAAAACGGCTTGGACTACAGCCCCGACCAGATCCTGATTAGCAACGGCGGCAAGCAAACCCTGTTTAACCTGGCCATGGTACTCCTGGATCCCAGCGACGAGGTGATCCTGCCCGTCCCCTACTGGGTCAGCTATCCCGAGATGGTGGCTTTGGCGGGGGCCAAGGTGGTGCGGGTGCAGACAGAAGAGGCTCAGGGGTTCAAACTCACCGCCGCCCAACTGCGCCAGGCCCTCACCCCCCGCAGCAAGTTGCTCATCCTCAACTCGCCGGCCAACCCCACCGGCGCCGTTTACCATCGGCAGGAGCTGGCAGCCTTGGCCGAGGTGATCCTGTCTGTCCCCCATCTGTATGTGGTCTGCGACGAGATCTACGAAAAGCTGATTTACGGACAAGCCTGCCACATCAGCCTGGGATCCCTTTGCCCTGACTTGGTGCCACGAGTGATCCTCAGCAGCGGCTTTGCCAAAGCCTATGCCATGACCGGCTGGCGGGTGGGCTACTTGGCCGGGCCCAAGCCCATCATCGACGCCGCCATCAACCTGCAAAGCCACAGCACCTCCAATGTCTGCACCTTTGCCCAGTACGGCGCCCTGGAAGCCCTGACCAGCCCCCTGTCGGCAGCGGCGGTGGAAAAAATGCGGCGAGAATTTTGGCAGCGGCGGGATCTGATGCTGGAGGGGATCCGCGCTCTGCCGGGAGTGACTTGTCCAGAGCCGGAGGGCGCCTTTTATGTGTTTGTCAACATCGGCCAAACCGGGCTAAGTTCGGTGGAGTTCTGCCAACGGCTGCTCCAAGAACATCACGTCGCCGCCGTGCCGGGCCTGGCCTTCGGGGCAGATGCCTACATCCGCCTTTCCTATGCCGCCGATCGCGCCACCCTGGAAAAAGGGCTGCAGCGGCTGCACCGGTTTGTGTCTTCCCTTTGAGGATCCAATTTGAGGATTGATAAAGAGCTGATCCAGCGGATGGATCCCTGTAGGCCATCCTCAGCCGCGCAGTCCCTATCTAAGGTGTAAACACTATTGCTTAACCCTAGCTATAGTGTTAGGGGATGGGCTACGAGGGGGATAACGCATGTCTGGCAGAACGGCGCTTGTCATCACCGTCGCCTGCTTGAGTGGGGGATCCGGAAAGACCACAGCCGCCCTCAACTTGGCCATCATGCTGGCAGAGCACGGCAAGACCTTGGCCGTCGATTTTGATCCGCAGGGCAACCTGAGCCAGTGGCTGGGCTGGACAGATTTGTCGGAGTCGGCCACCATTGCCGAGACGATTTTGCCAGGGGCGGATCGGGTTCACATTCGGGAGATCATTCGTCCGCCGCTGAATGAGGATCGCCAGGAGCGGCTGTGGCTGGCCCCCAGCGACTACAGCCTGTCGCGAGCGATGGACGCGATTGTGATGGAGCCGGGGCGGGAGCTGTTTTTGAAGCGGGCTTTGCGACCGATTTTGTCGGAGTATGACTTTTTGGTCATCGACAGTCCCCCCTCGAAAGGGCTGCTCACCTACAACAGCATTCTCAGCGCCGATCTGTTGGTGGTGCCGACGGAATGCACCCAAAAAGGGGTGATGGGGGCCCTGAGTACCCTGGTGCTGCTGAAGGAATTGGAGGAGCTGGATTTTCAGGTGCCCAAGTTTCTGGGGGTGCTCCCCACCCGGGAGCAATGGGTGGGCAACAACCGCACCAAAATGTCGCGGGCAGCGGTGGAAGCCCTGGCGGAAATGATGCAAGGGATCCCCATTTTTACCCCGGTGCGGCAAAGCACGGTGGTGCAGCAAACCAACAGTATGGGCTGGTCGTTGGCAGAGGCCGGAGAAGAGGTTTTGGCCCAACCTTATCGCGAGATCCTTGAGGCGGTGTTGAGGTCTCGCTAAGATGGCTACCACCAAAAAGCCCCCCAAGAAAAAATTGCCCACTGGCCCTACCAAGGCCGATCTGCTCTCGCGCATGGGGGTGAATAAACAGCCAGAGCTGCCCGAACCTGTGCCTGTCGATTGCGTGGATGCTCCGCACCGTCCCAAAGACAACAAAGAGACACAGCCTCTGGATCTGCCTCGCCCTGGGGCAGTGGGTGTCGAGCCGGAGCAATCTCCCGTGGCCTCGCCCCGTCAGGGCTGTGCTGCCACAACCCCGCCAGAGGCAGAGCGGATCCCTCTTTTGGCCGATGCACCCTTCCCACCTGAAGCGCCTTCTCTGGGTGGAGATCTTGACGTGGATCCTCTGCCCGTCCTGTCGCCGGCTCCGGTCGAGCAGGTCAACCCGGCCAAATGGGCTACGCTGCCGACTGAAGGGCAAGCCGAGCTTCTGCCCCCTGCCACCACCTGTACCGGCGATGGAGTTCACCAAAACGGTGCCGCCAAGCCAGCGGATCCCCGCGAGGCCCTCGATGCCCAACTGGGCCTGCAAAAGCTCACCCTCAAATGGTCTATCAAGAGAGTACAAAAGCTGGGATCCCTGCAAAGCACCACCGGGCTGCCGGGCGAGATTTTGCTGGAAGTCCTGCTGGATCATTGGGAACGACTGCCCAAAGCATTGCAACAAGAGTGCCTGCTGCAGGCCCACCGCATTCGCGTGGAACGGCTGGTGGTCAGCCAAAACTTCACCATCGCCACCATTGAGCAACTGCTGAGCAACTGTTGAAC
>NZ_JANSJB010000004.1:32145-47879 GCF_047462355.1 Synechococcus sp. H55.9
AACTGTTGAACGAGACCCATTGATCCCGATCCGCTCGGGTGGGAATTCCGCTCCAAAGGATCCCTGTCCTCGAGTGCCAGGCAACGGTAGAACCAAGTCCTGTGCTACGGTCAGAGTAGGTTACCCCCAGCTTTTCAGCCTGTGCTCCCTCCCCCGCTAGCGGACGGCCATCCCAGCCTTTTTCATTTCTACTCCTCGCTAGAGCTCTCCATCGTCTGCGAAGCAACAGCAGGGCCGCAAGGGGAGTGCCATCGCTATTTTTTAAGGGTCGCGTAGCGTCAGCGCGCTGTGAGACGAGCGGGTTTTGATTGGAGCAGTAACTTTTCATGAAAGCAGTAGATTTGGCCAACGCTATCCAGCAACGGCGCACCTTTGCCATTATTTCCCACCCCGATGCCGGGAAAACCACGCTTACGGAAAAGCTGTTGTTGTACGGGGGGGCGATTCAAGAAGCGGGGGCTGTAAAGGCCCGCCGCGCCCAAAAGCGGGTTACCTCCGACTGGATGGAGCTGGAAAGGCAGCGGGGCATTTCCATTACCTCGACCGTGTTGCAGTTTGACTACCGCAACATTCGCCTCAACTTGCTCGATACTCCCGGCCACCAAGACTTCAGCGAAGATACCTACCGCACCCTGGCGGCGGCTGATAACGCTGTGATGCTGGAAGATGCCGGCAAAGGGCTAGAACCCCAGACCCGCAAGCTGTTTGAAGTCTGTCAACTGCGGAAGTTGCCGATTTTTACCTTCATCAACAAGATGGATCGCCCCAGCCGGGATCCCTTGGAGCTAATGGACGAAATTGAGACTGAGCTCGGCCTCAAGCCCTATCCTGTAACCTGGCCGATTGGCTCAGGGGAGCGCTTTACAGCTTTGTTTGACCGACGCACGCAGGAGTTTCATTTCTTTGAGCGGGTCTCGCGGGGACGGCTGCGGGCCAAAGAAATGGTCATCAAGCTGGGGGATCCGCAAATTGAAGACTTGGTTGAAAAAGATCTCTATTACCAATTCAAAGAAGAGCTGGAGCTGTTGGATGGCCTCATGCCCAGCTTGGATCTCAAGCAGGTTCATGCTGGCAAGCAAACGCCGGTCTTTTTCGGCAGCGCCATGACCAATTTTGGGGTGGAGCTGTTTCTCAATGCGTTTCTGGAGTATTCTCTACCGCCAATGCCCCACGAGAGCACGGCAGGGCTGATCCCACCCGAACATCCTGAGTTTACCGGCTTTGTCTTTAAGCTGCAGGCCAATATGGATCCCCGCCACCGGGATCGCCTTGCTTTTGTGCGCATCTGCTCCGGCAGGTTCGAGAAGGACATGGTGGTCAACCATGCCCGCCTCAACCGCCCCATCCGCCTCTCCTATCCCCAAAAATTGTTTGCTCAAGAGCGCATCTCCATCGATGAAGCCTATCCTGGCGATGTCATCGGCCTCAACAACCCCGGCATCTTCAGGATTGGGGATACCCTCTACACCGGCCCGAAGTTGCGCTACGCCGGGATCCCCAGCTTTTCGCCGGAGCTGTTTGCCTATTTAAAAAATCCCAACCCCTCCAAGTTTAAGCAGTTCCAGAAAGGGGTATCAGAGCTGCAGGAAGAGGGAGCGGTGCAGATGATGTACTCCCTCGACGAGTCCAAACGGGATCCGATTGTGGCCGCAGTGGGCCAGTTGCAGTTTGAGGTGCTGCAGTACCGCCTGGAACATGAGTACAACGTCGAAACCCGGCTGGAGATGCTGCCCTACACGCTGGCCCGCTGGGTAGAGAATGGCTGGGAAGTTCTGGAGAACATCCCCAGCCTGTTTAACACCCTTATCGTCAAAGACATTCAAGATAGGCCCGTTCTCCTCTTTAAAAACGAGTGGACCTTGCAGCAATTCATCAGCAGCAACCCCAAAATCAAGCTGAGCAAAATCGCCCCCCTTGAGGATCTCAGTCCAGAGTCCAATGGCAGCCTGTAGAGGCATCCTAAAGAACTCTCCTCCCATCCGATGGTCTGACCGCAGCCCTGTCCATCTAGCCTTGACACTCTTAATTTTCTGGGCAAGCTGCTTGGACGCGGATCCCAGATTTTTGTAACCCAGGCGACTCAGCCATGTCTTTTTCCTCAAGTGCCGGATCGGATCCCTACTGCTTGGAAGCGGCTGCCAGTGCCGAGGCACCGCTTTGCGACCGCTCGTTGTGGGGGCTGGATCCCCAGGCCATTTTTTTGAATCACGGCTCTTTCGGTGCGACCCCGAAAAAGGTGTTGCAGGCCCAAAGTGCTTGGCAAGAACGCCTAGAGGCCCAGCCGGTGCAGTTTATGGGGGAAGAGCTGCCGCGGGCTTTGCGGGCGGCGGCGGCAGAGCTGGCCCAGTTTGTCGGGGCCGAACCGGAAAATCTCGTGTTTGTGGAAAATGCCACTGGCGGCATCAACACGGTGTTGCGCTCGCTGTCGTTTCGGCCAGGGGATCAGATTGCCTGTACCAACCATGGCTACGGGGCTGTCCGCCAGGCGTTGCGCTATGTCTGTGAACGCTGGGGGGCCGTGCTGGCGGAAGCGCAGATCCCCTTCCCCATTGCGGGGCCGGAGCAGGTTCTGGCAGCGTTTGCAGCCATTCTCACCCCCCAGACTCGGCTGGCGGTCGTGGATCACCTCACCTCGCCCACGGCCCTGATCTACCCCTTGGCGGAGCTTGTTGGCCTCTGTCGGCAGCACGGGATCCCGGTCTTGGTGGACGGGGCCCATGCGCCGGGGGTTCTCCCGTTGGAGTTGGAAAGCTTAGGAGCCGATTGGTACACCGGCAACGCCCACAAGTGGCTGTTTGCCCCCAAAGGCTGTGCCTTTCTGTGGGCGGCCCCCCACCGCCAGGCCCAAACCCATCCCCTGGCCATCTCCCACGGCTATGGGCAAGGGTTCACAGCCGAGTTCGACTGGGTGGGCACCCGCGATCCCAGCGCTTGGCTGGCCATCTCGGCAGCCCTGGCCTTCATCCGGGAGCTGGGGGTGGAGAGGCTGCGCCGGTACAACCACACGCTGCTGCTGCAGGCGCGGCAGTTGCTCTTGGAAAAACTGGAAGGGATCCCACCCGCCCCTGAGAAGATGTTGGGCTTCATGGCGACCCTGCCCTTGCCACCCTTCTGGCAACAGTGGATCCCGGAGCTGCCCTTGGCGGAGCGGGCCCGCCGCCTGCACGATTACCTCTGGCAGATGCACCGCATCGAAGTTCCCATCATTCCCTTTGCCGGCCAGCTTTGGGTGCGCATCTCGGCCCAGGTTTACAACCATTTGGCTGAGTACGAACAGTTGGCGCTGGCCTTGCAGCGGTTGCCGAAGTGATGTGCGCCCTCACCCCCAACCCCTCTCCCAGAAGGAGAGGGGAGATGGGGTTGAGAAAGAGTTTTGCTGTTCTATCCGCCCTGGGTTTGGGCTGCCGGGAAAGTTCGGCTAGAGTCAGATCAGTAGCTGCGTTCACTTCTTGCTCGGATCCCCATGCTCTCTCCGGCTGCCATGCAAGCCCATCTAGGCCCCATCGATCTGGATCGCCTGCTCACGCCTGAGATCCAGCGGCCAGCCCGCTACTTGGGGAAAGAATTCGGCGCCGCCCACCGCCCCTGGGACTCGGCGCGGGTGCGTTGGGTGCTGAGCTACCCGGAGCTGTACGAGGTGGGGGCTTCCAACCTAGGCCACATCATTCTTTACAACATCCTCAACGCCCAGCCGGATCAGTTGTGCGACCGCACCTATCTGCCAGGCCCGGATTTGGCGGCCCGGATGCGGCAGTTGCGGATCCCGCTGTTTGCCGTAGAATCGCGCCGCCCCTTGCGCGCTTTCCATATTATCGGCTTCAGCCTGGCCTACGAGCTGGGGGGCACCAACATCTTAGAGATGCTGGATCTGGCCGGGATCCCGCTCAAATGGTGGGAACGGCAAGCCTTCACCCCGCAAGAGTGTCCCCTGATCTTTGCCGGTGGGCCGACCGCCACCTCCAACCCAGAGCCCTTTGCCGACTTTTTTGACTTCTTCGTCTTTGGGGATGGGGAAGAGGTACTGCCGGAGATCGGCCAGGTCTTGGCCGGATCCCTGCACAAGCCCCGCCGAGAAGTGCTCTTGGAATTGGCCCAGGTGCCGGGGGTGTACGTGCCCCAGTTTTACGAGGGGATCCCGCCCCGACCCATCGTGCCCGGCGTGCCGGAGCGTATTCGCCGCCGCGTAGCGCTGCCCCAACCCCAATACGCTGTCGGCCTGGTGCCCTTGGTGGAGACCGTCCACGACCGCCTGGTGATGGAAGTGCGGCGGGGCTGTACCCGCGGCTGTCGCTTTTGCCAACCCGGCATGCTCACCCGTCCAGCCCGCGATGTGGAGCCGGAAGCAGTAGTGGAAGCAGTGGTGCAGGGCCTGCGCAAAACCGGCTACAACGAATTTTCCCTCTCCTCCCTCAGTTGCTCCGACTACCTTTCCCTGCCGGCGGTGGGGGCCGAGCTGCACAACCGTCTCCTTGGCCAGCAGGTTGCGCTCTCGCTGCCCAGCCAACGGGTGGATCGCTTCGATGGGCAAATTGCCGCCATCATGAAGGGATCCCGCCGCTCGGGGCTGACTTTCGCCCCAGAAGCCGGTACCCAACGGCTGCGGGACATTATCAACAAGGGCCTCACCGACGCCGACCTGATTCGCGGCATCCGCACCGCCGTCCAAGAGGGCTGGGACAAAATTAAGCTTTATTTCATGATTGGCCTGCCCGGCGAGACCGACGCCGATGTGCTGGGGATCGCCCGCACGGTCGAGATGCTGCAGCGGGAGTGCGCTGCCCTGGGCCGCAAGCGGGTGGAATTTACCCTCACCCTCTCCAACTTCACGCCCAAGCCCCACACCCCCTTCCAGTGGCACCGGGTAGACTACGCCGACGTGCAGCGCAAGCAGGGCCTGCTGCAAAAAGAGCTGCGGCGGCTGCGGGGGGTCAAGGCCCACTTCACGGATATCCGCTTCAGCATCCTAGAAGACTTTATCGGCAAGGGGGATCGCTCCCTGGGCCGCATGATCGAGCAGGCCTGGCGGGCCGGCGCCGGCCGGGACGCCTGGTGGGAAAACATCGACGCCGCCTATGCCGCCTGGGTGAAGGCCTACTGCGGCGAAGCCGTGGATCCCAGCGCCGATCCGGTCGCCCTCTGCGCCCATCTCCCCATGCGCGAGCTGGGTTTGGAGGATCCCTTGCCCTGGGATCACATCGATACCGGCATCGACAAAAAATGGCTGCAGAAAGACTACCACCGCGCCCTGGAAGCCATCACGGTGGAAGATTGTTCCTTTGAGAAGTGCTCCGCCTGCGGCATCTGCGGCCCCGGCTTTGGCCACAACATCGTTATCCCGCCCCCGCCCGTCCCGCCCCTGCAAAGCCGGCCCACCCCCACCCCGGATCCCCTGGAGCCGCAGCCGCCCGCCCAGCGCTTCCGCATCACCTACGGCAAAACCGGGGATCTGCGCTGGCTGGGCCACCTGGATCTGATGCGGCTGTGGGAACGGGCTTGTCGGCGAGCGGGGCTACCTCTGGCCTTCAGCGGCGGCTACCACCCCATGCCCCGCCTGGCCAACGCCAACGCCCTACCCATTGGCCAGGAAGGCTATGGAGAGATCCTCGATCTGGAGTTGCTGGAGCGGCCTGAGGGGCCCGTCACCCCTGAGGAACTGCGCGCCCTTCTGAGCGAACAACTGCCCCCTGAACTCTCCATCCGAGCCATCCAAGCGATCGGCCTGCGGGATCCCTCGGCCACCGAAGCCGTCTATGCTGCCGAATATCAGCTCACTGTAAGTTGCGAGTCGCCCACTGCCGACTGGCCGGCCTGGGTCACCCAGATCCTGGATGCGCGCGAGATCTGGATTGAGAAACGCTCCAAGTCGGGCAAATCCGCTCCCTTCAATGCCCGTGCCCTGCTCTACTACCTGGAGTTTCAGGGCTTGGCCCCCGACGGCAGCGCCCACCTTCTCTACCGCGGCAGTTGCCGCAACGACGGCGCCTACCTACGGCCCAACCAACTGGTGCAAATGGCCGAGTCCCTGGGGTTGCCCTGCTGGACGTTGCAGACGGCCAAGCGGCTGCGCCTGTTGTGGGAACACCCCCTGTCCGATCAGGATTAAGGATTTCCCAGGGGAGCAGCCCAGCTGTTGAGATCCGGTCGCATCAGCGTTGCGCGGCAAAATGGCCAAGTGCCTATCTGGGCTGAGGGATCCCACAAGCGCTATAATGCTGCTACTACTGGCTCCTGCCGCTGTGGGGCTTGCCGAGCATCAACCTGACCGAAGGCGGAGCGAGCAGCAGGCAAAGGTTGGGCCGGGTTTTGGAATGGAGACACTCTTAGCTCAGTACCCGGGGCAAGTAACAGGCACGGCGGGGTCAAACCATAGGTGAACAGAGGGATCTGACCGTTTGACCTAGCCCGGGCTATATCTTAACCCTGAGAAGGTGCTTCTTTCCACGTGCAAACCCCGTCTTGTTGTTGGCTCAGGCTGGGGTCGCACAATTGGGGTTCTGCAAGGAGCCAGCGTCCCATCTCCCGAGGCGGAGCCGTCATGCTTACTGAGCCTGTCGATTGAGCCCATCCATGAATCTCCATGCAAACCTCACCCCATTCATGCATCTCCACCGATGAGCTTTCGTTGCAAGCAGCAGAAGCCCCGCGCTGGACTCGCCAGGGCCAGCATCGGGTAGTTCACCTGAACTTAACTCGCCTCACCCCTTGGATGAGGAAGCTAATCGGTTCTATTCCGTCAGAGCAGAGCTTAGGGTAATAGACAACTCCATGATGAGTCGATCTTGGTTAAAGAAACTTGAGCGGATCCCGGCCAAAGGACGACGCCTCGCCCGAATGAGGGTTCAGTCCGCAACCGCGTGCCCTTGGGGCGGGGAGGAGGGTTAATGCCCAGGCAGATCGTCATTGCCGAGCAACATCGAGTGGCAGCCGTCTTCGCCGAAGACCAAGTGCAGGAGCTGATCGTCGCCAGCGGCGCTCACCAAGTGGGGGATGTTTACGTCGGGATCATCGAGAACGTTCTGCCCAGCATTGATGCCGCTTTTGTCAACATCGGCCCCGCCGAACGCAATGGCTTTATCCATGTCAGCGACCTAGGCCCGCTGCGCCTCAAACGCAACCATGCCTCCATCTCCGAGTTGGTCTTGCCCCAGCAAAAGGTGCTGGTGCAGGTGATGAAAGAGCCCACCGGCAACAAAGGGCCAAGGCTAACCGGAGATTTGGCCTTTCCAGGGCGGTATTTGGTGTTGCGGCCCTACGGCAAAGGCGTTCACCTGTCCCGGCGCATCGAGGATCGGGAAGAACGCAACCGTTTGAAATCCCTGGCTATCTTAATTAAACCTCCGCAGATGGGCCTGCTGGTACGTACCGAAGCGGAGGGGGTATCCGAAGAGGCGATAATCGACGACCTGGAGCAGTTGAAAAAGCTCTGGGAAGATATTCAACAGCAGTATCAGGCGGCACGGGAGCCAGGCCTGCTCAGCCGGGACGATGATTTCATTCAGCGGGTGCTGCGGGATGTCTACTCGGAGGACGTGAACCGCATTGTTACCGACTCTGTTGCTGGCGCAAAGCGGGTGCGCAGCTATCTGCAAGGTTGGAACAAGGGCCAGATGCCGCCTGGCGTCGTGGTCGATGCCCACCGCGAGCCCACCCCCATCCTGGAGTATTTCCGGGTCAATGCGGTCATTCGCCAGGCGTTGCGGCCTCGGGTGGATCTGCCCTCCGGTGGCTACATCGTCATTGAGCCCACCGAGGCCCTGACGGTGATCGACGTCAACTCCGGCTCTTTCACCCAATCGGCCACCTCCCGCGAGACGGTGCTGTGGACCAATTGCGAGGCCGCCACCGAGATCGCCCGCCAATTGAGACTGCGCAACATTGCCGGTGTGATCGTGGTGGATTTTATCGATATGGATTCCCGCCGCGACCAGTTGCTGGTTTTGGAGCACTTCAACAAGGCCCTCTCCAGCGACAAAGCTCGCCCCCAGGTGGCCCAACTCTCGGAATTGGGTCTGGTGGAGCTGACCCGCAAACGGCAGGGGCAAAGCCTTTACGAGATCTTCGGCCATTCTTGCCCCACCTGCGAGGGGCTGGGGATCCTGGCCCGTCTGCCAGGGGCGGAGCCGGGACGGCTGCTGACCGTCGAAAGTGGCCTGACTGTAACACTGCCCAGCGAGGCGGAGGAAGGGGATGAGGAAGAGGCTGGCCCGATCCTGCCCCGCGATGGCAACGCCCAACGGGCCCGTCTGCGAGTCGGGAGCGATGGGTTGTCTCGAGGCGATAGTCGCGCGCTGCTGCGGCGGTCACGCTCTGCCCCCGGACAACGACGCCCCAGCCCGGATCCCTTTTCGCCCTTTGCTGCCTCGGTCGATCTGGAGGAGCCACGGGTTGAAACCGAACGCAAGCGCTCCCGCGAAGACTGGGGGGATCCCCGCGCCAGCCAGCGCCTCGTTGTGCGCAGCACGGATACGCCTGCCGAAGAGGAAACCCCGGAGCCGCTTGGGGAGGATCCCCTGCAGGGGGGTGGAGCAGAGCCAAAGCGCCGCGAACCCCGCCGTTCTGGCCGCGCCGAGGAGGCAGAACCCACCCTACGCAAGAGCCACACTGCCCCGGCCCGAGCTGCTGGCGCCAGCGGGACGGAGTCCTCAGAAGGCCGTCCAGCTCCGCCACGGCAAACCATCACCGTGGAGATGACCCCGCTGCAACAACGGGTCTACTCGGAGTTGGGGCTATCGCCGCTGTTGCTTCTGGATCAGCCGCCACCTTGGGGCCGCGACCTGGCGGTTAGGGTGGTTCTGCCGGGAACTGTCAAGGCGGAAACCAGGCCAGAGACTGAGGCCACTGCTCAGTCGGAGGAGTGGGTGCCCGAAGCGGATGCCTTGCAGGAGAAGGAGCCGGTGGATAACCTTCCCCCACCCGAAATCCCCTCTGCTGAATCGTTCCCATCAGCGGTGGGGAGCACCTTGGCCGAGCCACCGGCGGAACAGGGGATCAGCCCTGCCCAGCAATCTCCGGCAGCCTCCAGGCGACGCCGCTCCCATAGCAGTTAGACCAGCCGGTTGAGCGCAGGAGCACGGTGGTCTGGTGGGTTGATGGCTCCAGGGCTGGCGTTGTGGGCAAGACGGCGAAGCCCAGTTTGGTTTGGGAGGGATCCCTTTGGCAACAGGGGATTCTCCGAGTGGCGGGGGTGGACGAGGTGGGGCGGGGGGCGCTGGCGGGGCCGGTGGTGGCAGCGGCGGTCATTTTGCCGGCCCAGATGGATCCCAAAACGCTGGAGGGAGTGAGGGATTGCAAACAACTGCGCCCGCCGCAGCGCACCCACTGGGCGGAGCGGATTCGCCAGGTGGCCCTGGCTGTGGGTATTGGCAGCGCCTCTGCCGCCGAGATCGACCAGCTCAACATTCGCCAGGCCACGCTGCTGGCCATGCAACGAGCGCTGGCGCAGGTGGGGGAAGTGGAGCACATCTTGCTGGATGGGTTGCCGTTGGCCGAGCTGGGATCCCGGCAGACGGCGCTGGTTAAAGGGGATCAGCTCAGCCTCTCCATCGCCGCCGCTTCCATCGTGGCCAAGGTCTGGCGGGATGCCCTGATGCAAAGCTGGGATCACCAGTACCCTGGCTACGGCTGGCGCACCAACGTGGGCTATGGCACGCAGGAGCACCGACTGGCGTTGCAAAACCTAGGGCCGACCCCGCAGCACCGCCGCAGCTTTTTCCCCTTGGCAGAAGGGAAAATCAGGCGATAAGATAGGTTATGCAATAGCGCTGCCCACGTAGCTCAGTGGACTAGAGCACTGGGTTCCGGTCCCAGGTGTCGGAGGTTCGAATCCTTTCGTGGGCGCTTCAAACGTACAGACGAGCCAAGTCCCTGCTGTAGGGCAGGGTGGGCATAACTTGCCATTGGGAACAGGAGCCAAAGCTGATTCAGGGGTGAACCACCCCATTGGCCTCAAACTCATATTCCTCAGGGGCGACCGGAACGCAGAGGGTTGATGGGCCAAACACTCGATCTCAAGGGCTTGCGGTCGGCTCTGGCAGCACGTAAACGGACTCCACCTGGCTCCCTGCTGCCGGCGCAGCCTGGATCGTGCCTTTTTCGATGTAATAGATGACCTTTTCTGCTTGCAACTGATTTTCCCCTTGGCGGATGGTGACCTGGCCCTCCAGCTCAATGCGTTGCTCCTGGCTGTAGTACACCGCTCTTTGGGCGCGGGCCGTGAGGCGCTCGGCAGGGAAGCTGAGGGTGACGTTGCCAGTGGCTATAAACACCCCCGTATTGGCATTGGCCTCCTGAACATCAGCGCTAATGCTGATGGCGCGCGGATTTTGCCCCCAGGCCGGGCCGGGGATCGCAAGCGCCACCACCACACCCATCGACCAGCCCAGCTCCCTCAGCCGGCCCAAAACCTTGCGATCGAGGTTGATCCCCAGTGCCATCCCATCACCTTGTCAAACCACCCCAGCAGCCAGTCTAGCCTGGGATCCCGGATCCCTTCTGACGGGGCAACGTGTTAATCGCTTCCATTTCCCCCCTTGGGCAGCCCTTGGGCCAGTTGCTTTTCCAGCTCGCTGACCCGCTGCAGTAACTGGCGGTTGGTTTCCAGCAGCTCCCGGGCTTGGCTGTTGAGATAGGGATCCGATTCCCACCAGTTGATCCCGATCTCCTTGGCCTTGTCCACCGAAGAGATCAACAGCCGGATGCGGACATTGAGCAGCTCCACATTGCCCACCGAAACGGTGATGTCTCCAGCAATAACAATGCCCTTATCCAGCACCCGCTCCAACACGTCGGCTAGCGAGGAGCCGTGAGTGGCCGTATTCAAGGGTTGAGAGCTAATCGGCACAGGGTTCATCGACCTCCAGAGCGCACCCACAGGCAGAAGACCTAGCCAGGCAGTTGGTCTAGCAGATAATTCAGCAACTGGGATCCCTCTTCATAGCGCTTGCCGGCCCGGGGCAACAGCACGTCGGCACACAAAGCGCGAAAGTCGGCATTGTCTTTGCTCACCGCCAGCTCGTGCTCCTTGACGATCCGCCCGATCATCAGACAACTGCGCAGGCTGGGGTGGCGGGTCAAATCCAGCTTGCGGCGAAAAGCCCGCACAATGTGCACGATCTTGAGCGCATCGGGGGCAGATAGACCAATGCGGGCAGTGAGGATCTCTTTTTCGGTCTCGATGTCCGGTTCCCCCATATCGATGGTGATCATCCGATCCAGCAGCGCATCTTGGGCCTTGTGAACCCCGGTGTATTCCTCTGGGTTAGAGGTAAAGATGGCCCGGAACTGGGGATGCACCCGCAGATATTCGGAGCGGTTGCTATCTGGCGGCAACACCAGCAGCCTCTCTTCCAAAGCGCTCAGGAGGGCGTTGTTGGCCTCAGGGCGGGAGCGGTTGAACTCGTCGTAGATAAGGGTAAAGCCCTCGCGGCAGGCCAAGGTGAGGCGGGCATCCACCCAGCGCTGCCGCACGTCTTCTTCCATTTTCACCACCGAGTGGATGAAATTATCCACCACCCGCCGATGGGTAAAGCCGGTGCGCCCGCCGATCAGGTCGGAAGAATCGAAGCGATCATCGCCGTAGATCAGCATGATGGGACGGCCCAGCAGGCTGGCCAGATGCATCGCCAGGGTAGTCTTGCCCGTGCCCGAAGGCCCCCGCAGATGCACCGCAAAACCCGATTGCAGATAGCGCAAAGCGCGGCGGGTAATCCGCTCGATGTAAGGAGTGTTCACAAATTGGCGGGGACGCGCCTGCAGAACCGTGGCCATAGCAATACCCAACTCTCAATTGCCTTGACGCTCTTGCCTTGACTATAGCCGCAACGGTCTTTTTGCGCTCCTAGGGACTGCGCTGGGCTCAGACCACAACCGTCGCTGACACCATACGCCGCAAGGTGGCCAAGATTTCCGAGGGATCCACCCCCAGATCCACTGCACCGCGGGCCAGCAGATCCCGCACCCGCTCCCGATCCCCGATCACCTGCAGCAACGTGACATCGGGATCCTGCGCTTGCAGGCTGGCCACATAGTCGTTGACGTAGGCCACGATGGGATCCGGCTCAGGGAAGGGCTCGGGCGGAACTGGCGGAGGTTCAGGTGGTGTCACAGGAGGAGGGGCTGTGTTGTCTGAGACTGGAACTACAGGCTCTGGTTGGGTAACCTCAGTCGAAATCGTTGCTGTAGCTTTGACCGAGCTCTCAGGCGGCTTATCACCCTCTTCAGATTCCTCAAGATCTGGGACAATGGGCCGATCCCCTGGGATCCCATTCCCCCACACCTGCTCGTGCAACGCCTTGCGGAAAGCTGTCAAAGCCTGCCGCAGAGCCTGGGCCTCTGCCCGCTGTTCTTGAGCAATCTGAGCCAGCTCCTGCTGCGCCAGTTGCCGCAAAGCTTGTACCCGTTGCCGCAACTCAGTATAGAAAGCCTGCCGCACTTGTCGGGTTTGGTTGGCCATGGCCTGCCGCGCCTGGGCACAGGTGCTCAGCAAGCTCTCCGCGGTCGCTGTCAAGTTGGCTTGAAAAGTCTGTAGCTCCTGCTGCTGGGCCTGCGATTGGGCGGCTCGTTCTTGGGCCATGCGAGAGAGAAGCTCCGCCACCGTTTTAGCCCGCTGCGCCGCAGCCGCCATGCGAGAATGCTCGTCCAAGGCTCGCTGCGCCGCCCGGCTCTGCTCCAGGTTGCGCAGTTGGCTGCGGGTTTGTTCTCTCTGCTGCCGTATTGCCTCTTGTCGTTCCTGGCAACGTTGTCTCAGCTCGGCCATCAGAGCGCGGTGCTGCTCCAGGCGCTGCTGCCGGGATCCGCTTAACAAACTTTGATTTTGAGCCGCCCGCCGGCTGCGGGCCGCGGCCCACTGTTCCTGCAAACTCATGGTGTGCAATCCCCTACGTCCTTCTCAATGCCTGGGCGAATGCAGTTCTCCGCTTTTTCCCAACTCGCTCTCCACCAGCACGGCCTGTAGCTCAACACCACCGCCCAACTCGATCCCCAAGCCGAAGCTAAGGAAACAAGGCAGAGATCGACAGCGGATCCCTGCCTCGCCTTCTCGACGACCCGACCCTTCGACCCCCGCGGTGTTGAAGGCAAGGGGATCGAGCGATTGGGTCAGATTTAGACGGCAGGGGCAGCAGCGGTAGCCGTCAGGCCCACAGCCTCGGCGTATTTCAGATAGGTTTCCACCGAAGCCACAACGACGCGCGCCTCAATGGCCAACAGCTCGATCCCCACCAAAGAAACCCGCACCCAGGCATCGACCACGATCCCTTTGTCCAAAATGCGGTCGATCACTTCGGCCAAGCTGGAAGAAGAGTTCACTTTCTCGACTGCCATAACGATCTCTCCTGCACAGATGATGGTTGAAAAAGACAAACAATTCTGTAGCAAAACAGCAGGCAACAAGGATCCCAAGCTGGGATTTGCCTTCCCCAGGGCGACAAGCGCACTTTCTGTCGCCCCAGCCCTATTCTGCTAACTTTTTTCGGGGAGAACACCCGTAGATTCGCTTAAAAAATACGGCAGGCCGACAAGACTTACCGTCTTTTCCAAGCGCCATCCCCCCTACATAGTACCCGCCGAAAGAAAAAGTGGGTCAGAGGGCAAGAGCGTTTTTGGATCCCGGCTATGGAGATTGTCCAGCCAAGGTGCGGGCCAGCAGGGATCCCCTATACTGAGAGCAGTGCGCTTGCCGTCCTTTCGCTGGCCAAGAGGGCTGCCGTGACCGAGTTCAACACCGGGATCCCAAGCGTGCGTCGCCTGCAAAAAGTGATCAAAGATCGAGAGATCCTTGAGGTAAAGCTCAACACCGGGGATGTCTTTGTCGGCCAGTTGCGCTGGCAGGATCCCGACTGCCTCTGTTTGGCCGATGCGGAAGGGCGGGAAGCGCTGCTGTGGCGCTCCGCCATCGCCTTCGTCAAAGTCAGACCTCCCTCCTAAACCCAAGTCCCCGCACTGGCCGTCGCTGGCTTCCCGGCAGCAGAGGCTCTTTTCTTGCAGCTATCGACGGCCCTGGCCAAAGCCCTCGGCGGAAAGGCTATGATTCAGCAAGAAGTGTGAAACAATGGACACCCTCTCTCCGCCCCTATGACAACCACTCCCCTCGAGTTGCCCCTGCAGCCTGCTGCCCAACGGCACAATCACTACAGCCGCGAAGACTTTTATCGTTTCGACCCCTCCCAGGGATCCCTGGTGGACTGGACGGGCGCGCGCAACGTCTTGGTAAGCGAAGACTTTATCCTGGGCCTACAGCAGGGCTTAGAAGAAGAAGTGGGGGATGCCTCTGCCTCGTTGATGTACACCATTGGCCGCGAGTGGGGGAGCAACGACGCGATCCACTTCTCCCGCTGGTTCGAGGAGGAGTATCGGCGCAAACCCAAGCAGAGCCACCTGATGTTCCTTTTGGAAACCTGGTGGTGGCCCTTGACCTCGCAAGGCTGGGGGCGCTGGGAGGTGGAGACTGAGGGCCGGCGGCAGGGATTTATTTTCATTAATTTGTTCGACTCCGCTGTGGCTCGCACCCTGGGGGATGTGGGTAAGCCCGTTTGCCACCTCTACGCCGGATTGTTTGCCGGGTTTTTTAGCGCCATGGTGGAACGGCAGCTCAACTGCATCGAGATCCAGTGCTATTCCATGGGGGAAAGCTACTGCAAATTTTTGCTCGGCAGCAAAGATCGCATCGATGCCGCTGCCTTTTGGCTCAACGAAGGGGCCAGCGCCGGCGAAATTGCCCAAAAGTTGCGCTCCGGTCAGGGAGTGGCCAAAGCATGACAGCAGAGGTTTTTCTGGAAGAGTCGGTGCAGAGCTTTTTTGCCCATTTAAATTGGGATAGCCGACCGCGGCAGAGTCCCTCGCTGCCCATGCCTTTTGTAGGGGTGCGGGAGTACTTCGGCTCCATCCCCTGGTCGGGGGATCCCCTGACTTTGGCGGCCCGTTCTATGGGATCCCTGTCGGCAGCGCTGCCGCCTCAGCCTGAAGAGAAACAGATTACTTTGGCCGATTTATTCAGCCTGTTTTGAACTCCGACACCCGCTGAGCACCCACCGACCCTTGGGAGGAGCGAGATGGTGAGCCCACTGGAGCAGATGCTAATTGAGGCAGAGGCCCGCTACCTCACACCGGAGCAACTGGAGCAGCTCAAAGCCTATGTGCTCGGCTGGCCCAAAAGGCTGCACGTGTACCGGGCCGTACGGGAGGGGGAGAGCCAGATGGTGAGCCGCACCCTAAACACCCTTCAAAAGGAGATGCCCAACCTTTCCTCTCAAGTGGTGGATCTCTGCCGGCGGCACCTGCTCCTGTTGCTGCGTTACAGCGCTCTGGCCATGTTGCTCCAGGACGAGAACCTGTTGAAGGAGCGGCTGATCGAGTGGATGGAGGAAGAGGTGCGCCTGTACAAGCTGCAAAGCGCCTACGAGGTTGCTTATCGGATTTGTCAGCAAGAGCTAAGGGATCATCTGGCCCCTGGAGAGCTAGAGTTTATTCGCCCCTTGATCACCCAGGCGCAAGCAGCTTTGCTCTCTTTGGACGGACTCAGATCAACTGAGTAGAGGTCTCTCCTGCTGAGTTTCCCAATTGCGCTGCCCTACTTGATAGCCCAGGGATCTTTGACATATGGCCGGCACCACCGCTATCCCCAATGGCTCCACCAGCTTCGACCCCTATACGCCTGTTTTGGGCAACTACTACGCGCCCAGCGCCTACCTGCAAAGTGACCTGGAGTCAGGCTTGCTGGAGAGTCGCCACGGTGACCG
>NZ_JANSJB010000004.1:47979-55347 GCF_047462355.1 Synechococcus sp. H55.9
GTATCTACACCGGCTTGGAATACGAGACGGGGCAAGCCGCTCGCCTGGTGTTGCGCAACTGTGGTCGTATGTGGGGCAAGGAATTTTTCCGCCGTTTTGCCCAGGAACTCTCTGACTACTACCAGAAGCCTCTGGCCGAGCTGGAGATGGGCATTTTCCTCCAAAGTCTGAGACAAGCTTGGAAAGCTCACGGCTGGGGGTTGATCGAGATCGACTGGACCTACAAAGATCAGGGGGTGCTGGTGGTGTCGATCCGAAACTCTCCCTTCGCTGCCGCTACGCCCCCTCATTTCAAGCGCCCGATGGGCTTTTTGGAAGCAGGCCTGCTGGGCACTTGGTTTAGCCAGTTAACCGGCCAGGATCTGGCCTGTGTGCAAACCACCAGCGAGGCCTTGGGGGCGCAGAGCAACTTGTTTATCTTGACCGCTGCCGCCCGCCTCAAAGAGGGAGAAGCCTGGGTGGACTCCGGCCTCAGCCACGCTCAGATCCTGGAGAAGCTGTTACAGCCTGGCCCCTAACCGGAGCTGGCAGGGGATGGGATCCCGTGGAGATGAGTCTGTATAATTTTCTGGAAGCAAGACGAGCTCAAAGGCGCGAGGGTGTGGCCATTGGGGTGGCGAGTCAGAGCAATTCGGGGAGCCATCACCGTACCGGCAAACACTGCCGAGGCGATTGAAGCGGCAGTAACAGAGTTGTTGGACGCACTGGAACATCGCAACGCTCTAGATCTGGCTGAGTTGGTCAGCGTTATTTTTTCCGTTACCCCTGATTTAAATGCGGCTTTTCCCGCCCAATTTGCCCGTCGTCGCCCCGGCTGGGAATCGGTACCGTTGTTGGATGTGCAGCAGATGGGGGTAAGCAGCGACCTGCCCCGTTGTATTCGCGTTCTGATCCAATTGAATACTCCGCTTGCCCAAGCTGACATGCAACATGTGTATCTGCGAGGTGCCCGCGAGTTAAGGCCAGATCTCAGCGCTGTTTAACCGATGGGAAGCCGCGGGGTTTTCCGCGGTTACGGCCATTTATCTCATTTCAAACAAAAAAATATGAAGAAACTACATCCATCCCTAACTCCCCTCTCCCTGAGGGAGAGGGGTTGGGGGTGAGGGCTGCCTCAGGGAGAGGGGTTGGGGGTGGTCGCGTGAGCGGCGCGGAGCGCTTGGGCTGACTCAGGGAGAGGGGATCGTCTGTTGTTGGCTTAGAGCAGCCGGGAGCTATGCTAGTCTCAACGCGCCCTGGCAGGCTCAGACGGCTTGGGAAAAAGATCGGTAGGGCATTCAGGAAGATAGCTTCTCGCGCAAGCGGGCTTCCCATTGTTGCAGTTGCTCTTGGCGGGCGGCCACCTCGGCTTCTCGACGGCTCAGCTCTTGGCTTTGGCGAGTCAAAGATTGCCGCCAGCTTTCGATCTCCGACAGATCCACCAGACTGCGGTTTTGAGACAGGCTGTGCAACATCTCCACCAGCTTCATGGCCGCCTCTTCCAGCCGCTCTACCCGCCGCTGTTCCGAGAGCTCAACCAGCAGCAACACGCCAACGTTGTAAGGGCCAGCATCTTTGCAGGTGACCCACTCTGGCTGGCGCAGTGGGATCCAAACCCCTTCTTCGGCCTGGCGAGCCAAGAGCTGCAGCTCCCCCTGGCCGAAGAGACTCTTTTTGTGTACCCGTGCCAGATACAGCATGGAACATGCAGGAAGATGTTGCCGATTTTAGCACCGATCCCATGGATTCAAGAGGGATCCAAACCCGGGTGTTGTCCGTGCCGGCGGGAGGATCGATGTTAGGATCGGCTGTGGAATGGGTAAGGCTTAGCGCTCTCCCCTCTTCATTGTTTAGGGATCCCTGGCATGTTTCTCACCCAAAGCCCCTATTTTTTGATGGCAGCGCTGGTGGCGATTGCCAGTGGAGCCATCTTCGCAGTTCGCTTTATCAAGCGAGAGGCCTCCGCTGAATCGGATGTGATTTTCGCCACGATGGGCCTGATCTATTCCATCTGTTTGCTTCTGGAGGGTCAGCGGCTCATCCCGTTGCTGTTTTTTGCCCAGGTGCTGCTGGCGGTGATGGCCGGCTGGTTTGCCATCGAAACTTTCCGGTTGCGGATTCTCTTGAGCGAAAAGGTACGGCAGGTGGGCGGGGTTCGTCCAGCCGTTCGCAAGAAAGACTTCAGCCGTACCTACCCCCTAGATGACTATGCCCAAGGACGCACGGTTTCTGCTCGGGCCGAAGGATCCCGCATTCGCGATACCTCCTCTTACAGTCGCGCCATTCCCAAACGCAGCAGCGAAGAGCCTGGGCGTCGCCCCAGGCCCCAACTGACCAGCGATACCCGTGTGCGTCCGCGCCGCCGACCCGAAGTGGATGAGTATTACGACGAGCCAGGATCCCGCTCTCGCCAAAACACCGACTACGATGAGCCCGCCCCGCCGCCAGAGGCCCGTCGCCCCGCCACCGGAGAGTATCCAGAGGATGTAGATACGCAGGAGGAGCGCGGCACAGGCACGGTCACCCGCCGCCGTCCCCCACGTCTGCCCCAAGACCAAGGAGAAGGCTACCCGAATGAGCCCCCCCGTCGTCCCTCCCGCCGCGTTGTCGAGGTGGAATCGGTCGAGGTGGAAGAGGCGGAGCCAGAAGAGTACGATGACGACCTGTTCTGAAGATCTGAACCAATCTGAGCTTGGCCGGCGTTTGAGGGGTTCAGCCCGTGTTGCGCATTCCGGCGGCAATGCCGTTGATGGTGAGCATGGCTCCGCGCAGGAGTTCAGCGCGGTTGTAGCGCGTGCGCCCGGCGCGGGCTCCTTGGTGCTCTCGCAGGCGCTTGAGGAGAGAGACCTGAATAAAGCCCAAGGGCACAATCGAGCGGTTGCGCAACTGCACCGAGCGCTTCAAGTAGGGATCGTTCTCCAACAGTTCCCTGTGACCCGTAATCTGTAGCACCATTGTGCGCGTGCGGTACATTTCTTGGGCAATGCACTCAAACAGCTCCATCGCCCGCTGCAAACGTTCTGGAGAGCTCATCTCCCGCACGTAGTGACGCGCTATTTGCAGATCCACCTTGGCCAGAGTCATCTCCACTTTGGAGATCACCATGCGGAAGAAGGGCCACTCGCGGTAGAGGTGCTGCAGGTGGTTGAGGTTGTGCTCGCCCTTAGCCACGTATTCTTGTAGGGCGGTGCCGACCCCATACCAGGCCGGCAAGAGAAAGCGGCTCTGCGTCCAACTGAATACCCAAGGAATAGCCCGCAGGGATCCAATATCTTTCGAGCCACCGCTGCGGCGAGCAGGACGGGAGCTGATCTGCAGTTGGCCGATCTCTTCTATGGGGGTAACCTCATGGAAAAACTCCACAAAACCCTCCTGCTCGTAGACCAGGTTGCGGTACACCTGGCGGGAGCGCTCTGCCAAGGATTCCATCAAGCGCGACCACTCGTGCAGGTCGTTGGGGTAGGTGCGCAGCAGGCTGGCCTGGATCACAGCGCTGGTAACGGTTTCCAGGTTAAAAATGGCCAGATCTTGGAGGGAATACTTGGAAGCCAACACCTCTCCCTGCTCGGTAATCTTGATGCGGCCTCCCACGCTGCGCCCCGGCTGGGCCAAAATCGCCTCGTAGGCCGGCCCTCCCCCGCGCCCCACCGAGCCGCCCCGGCCATGGAAGATCTGCAGCTTCACACCATAGGACTCGGCCACCGCCTGCAGCCGCTGCTGGGCTTTGTAAATCTCCCAGTTGCTGCTTAGAAAGCCAGCATCCTTGTTGCTATCCGAGTAGCCCAGCATCACCTCCTGTAAGTCTTCTTGCTGAGCTAAGTACTGGCGGTAGAAAGGGATCTCCAACAACTGCCGCAGCACCTCTGGCGCTCGCTTTAGGTCTTCAACAGTCTCAAACAGCGGCACCACTGCCAGGGATCCGCGCCCGCTGATGGGATCGTAAAGGCCCACCTCCTTGGCCATCAACAAAACTTCCAGCAGATCGCTCAACTGGCGGCTCATGCTGATCACATAAGTTTGGCAGATGGCCAGGCCAAATTCCTGCTGCAGACGGCGCAGGGTGCGAAAGGTGGCGATCAGCTCCGCCGTTTTCTCGGAAAAAGGGCTCTCCAGGGGGATGAGGGGCCGACGGGTCTGCAGCTCCTGCAGAAGAAAAGCCGTTTTTTCCTCTTCCGTCATCTGGCTATAGGGCCGCGGCAAAATGCGCAAGTACTCAAAGATCTCGGTGAGAGCGGCCTCGTGGTAGCTGCTGTCTTGGCGGATATCCAGGTGGGCCAGGTGAAAGCCAAACACCTGCACCTGTTGGATGAGGTGATCCAACTGGCGGCAAGAAAGGCCACTGTTTTTCAAACTTTGCTGGATAAGCTGCAAGTCGGCCAGAAATTCTTCCGCATTGGCGTAGGCGTTGTCCACAGGGGGAGGGGCGGGCAGACAGGCGGAGTCGGCCAAGTTGCGGTTGCGCTCCCGCGTCAACTCCAGCCGCCGCTGCATATAACTGAGCTTGAGACGGTAGGGCTCTTGGCGATACTGCAGCGAAAACGATTCGTAAACCTCCGGCATGAGGCGGTGATCTTGCTCGAGGGCATCCAGCAGTTGGCTGTCCACATCCCCCCAGTGCAAAGAGACGCTCAGGGTTTTGGTGAGCGCCTTCACCGATTCGATGTACTTGCCCAAAATCAGGTTGCGCTGGTAGCGGGCCGTTTGCCAGGTAACATCGGCGGTGACGGAAGGATTGCCATCCCGATCCCCGCCCACCCACGAGCCGAAGTTGCAAAATCCTGCCGGCGGCGGCTCAACGCCGGGAAACGCTTTTTTCAAGCTGCGGCTGAGGTATTCGTGCAGCAGCGGGATAGCCTGAAACAAAACCTCTTCAAAATAGTGCAAGGTGTAATCGACTTCGTTCAGAACGGTCGGTTTGGACTGATGCAACTCGTCGGTGCGCCACCAAAGCAAAACCTCTTCCGCCATCTGTTCTTTCAACATCTGGGCCTGCAAAGGCTGAGTCTGTTCTGCCCAATCCAGTTGGCTGAGCAGGCGAGAGAAGGCCCGTTGCTTTTCCCGGATGGTGTGGCGGACGATCTCGGTGGGGTGGGCGGTGAACACCATGCGAATGTGCAACTGCTCCAGCAGTCGGCGCAGTAGGCCTGGCGGCACTCCTTGAGCCCGCAGGTAAGGGAACAACCGTTCAAATTTTTCGTTTTCCCGCACCGTGCGCTGCTGGCTGTCCACCATGCGCATGTCGGAGTCTTCGGCCCGTTCGTAGTGCTGTTCAACAATGTTGATCAACTGGAAAAACAGGGCAAAGGCGCGCGCCGTTTGAATGGTGGCATCGAGGCTGAGATGCTCGATAATTTGCAGCACCTCTGGGATCGGGTACTCCAGGGCTTGTCCTTCTGGGGAACACATGGAACGCAGCCGCTGCAACAGCTCCACCAGAGACTGCCCGCACTCCTGCAGGATTACGGCTTCCCAGAGTTCTTCCACCAGTTGCAGGCGACGGTTTAACAGGTTGTTCCTGTGGTTGAAGGCTTCGTTGATTTGGAGGGGATGGGCCAAGGGATCGCGTTCCCCAAGCAGGGCAGCCTCCTTCAGCCCGTTGGCAGAAGCCGCTGCCCACTCTGCAGCGGTCAGGTGGGGGGAAGAGGTCATGAAGGCAGCTCCTAGAACAACCATCCCAATATTAGAGCCTGTTTGTCGAAACCCAAGATGTAGCAGGTATCACGGTCAGGAGGTTGTGAATTGGCGGGGGCAACTTCTTGCCCGTATCTGGATCGATACCCACCTCTTGACGTCAGGTAGCCGAGCTAGAATTTAGAGCATCTATCGTAGCTTTTGACCGTCAACTGGCAGCTCTATAGCCAGCTTCAGCCCCCTGGACTGGACGCCCATTTTATGACCTCGGATCGGCAATGGATGGAGCGGTGTTTGTCCCTGGCCCGTTCCACATTGCAGCGCCCCTCTCCCAATCCGCGGGTGGCCTGCGTGATCCTGCAGGGGGAGCAGGTGGTGGGAGAAGGCGTTCATCCAGGGGCCGGCCAGCCCCACGCAGAGGTGTTGGCTCTGCAACAGGCGGGATCCCTGGCCAGGGGCGCCACCCTCTACGTCAACCTGGAGCCCTGTAACCACTATGGGCGTACCCCCCCCTGCACCGAGGCCATTCTGGCGGCTGGGATCCGGCGGGTGGTGGTGGGAATGCAGGATCCCAATCCCCTGGTGGCCGGCAAAGGGATCCGCCGCCTGCAGGAGGCCGGGGTTGAGGTAACAGTAGGGGTGCTGGAGCAGGAGTGCCAAGAATTGAACGAGGGCTTTGCCTTCGCCATTGTGCAGAAACGGTGTTTTGGCCTGCTGAAATACGCCATGACCCTAGACGGCAAGAGCGCCGCCGCCACCGGCCACAGCCAGTGGATTAGCAACCCTCTGGCGCGAGAGTGGGTTCACCGCCAGCGGGCCTGGCACGACGCGGTCATCGTGGGATCCAAAACCGTCTGGCACGACAACCCCCGCCTCACCTGCCGCCTGCCGGATTTTCAGGGATCCCAGCCCCTGCGGGTGGTTCTCAGCCGCTCCCTAAACCTACCCCCCGTGGCCCACCTCTGGCAGGTGGAAGAAGCACCAACTTTGGTGATCACCGAAGCCCCAGAGACCCATTCCCTCTGGGGATCCCTGGCCAAGCAAGGGGTGGAGCTGCTGCACCTGGATCAAGTAACCCCGGCCCAGACAGCACAGGCCCTCTTCGAGCGAGGCTGTCTGAGCGCCCTCTGGGAATGCGGCGGCACCCTGGCCTGGGCAGCCCTCAAAGATGGGGCCATCCAGAAAGTGGCCGCCTTCATCGCTCCCAAGATCTTGGGCGGGGCCGACGCCCCAACCCCCGTAGGAGGAGAAGGGATCCCTGACGTTAACCAGAGCTGGCAACTGCTGGAGCCGCAACTGCAGACTGTGGGGGATAACTGGCTGATCACCGGGAAGATCCCCTCTTCTAGCCCCGATGACTAAGAGATCGATTGTTGACAAATTCGCGAGGGCTATCTGGAGGGTTTTAAGTGTCTGAACGAACAGACTGATATCTGTTCAATGTAAATGAATATACTGATCAGAAAAATACAGCATTCTTGCAAAGTAGGTTTCAGAATTGAGCTCAACTGTGCTATGCTGGCCGATATTCTAGGGGGTCATAAGGATCTTTCGGTAAGGCCAGCAAAATCAAGCTGTAGGGATCTGTCAAGATTCTCCTGAGGTGAACCTTGTGAAAGGTAATGACGAAGACTCTAGCTTCTTTGTCCAGTTCTTTTTCAGCCGGCGAGCTGATTGGGGACTTTCCCAGTACAAATCTTGGTAGGGAGAACCATCATGTTAAACCTTTTTGCCGGCCTGCTCTTTACCTCGCCTTAC
>NZ_JANSJB010000005.1:0-1788 GCF_047462355.1 Synechococcus sp. H55.9
CTCCTTCAGGGAAGGGAAGATCATGGCCTGCACTTCCTGCGGTTTGCCTCTCGACTTTACCCTAAGGCGGGCAACCATTAAGCTGAGGGGGGCTTTTCTCTCGGGAACCTTGGCCATGCATACCCCATCGCAGATCCTTCGCGAGCGCCTGCGCTTCCACGGCCACAAGTACACTTTTGTCAGCCAGCGTTTGCGCTTTCCCAACGGCACAGAAGGGGAGCGGGAGTACCTCATCCACCCCGGCGGCGTTGTGGCCGTGCCGGTGACTGCCGAAGGCAAGTTCGTCTGCATTCGCCAGTATCGCTTTGCCGTCGCCGCCTACCTTTACGAATTTCCTGCCGGCACCGTCGAGCCGGGAGAACATCCGGATGAAACCATTCGCCGCGAGCTGGAAGAAGAAACCGGCCTGCGCGCCCACCGCTGGGATCCCCTCGGCCAATTTTATCTGTGCCCCGGCTATTCCAGCGAGATCATGTACGCCTACCTGGCGCGGGATCTGGAAGTGCTGGATGCTCCACCGGCCAAGGACGAGGATGAAGACATCGCCGTCGTGGAGTTTTCGCCTGCTGAACTAACGGAAATGGCCCGTTTTGGCCTGGACTTTGATAGCAAATCTATCGCCTGCTTTTGGCGGGCCCAATTGTTTTTGGCGGCAGAAAAGGGGGCTATTCCAAGTGGCAACCAGACATGAGTGGCAAACTCTGGCCATTGCAATTGCCGGTGAACCTTTGCCTTGCCTAGCTTCCCTCCCTCAGAGCGAGAGTTAGGGATCGATCCAGCGAGCCGTTCCATTTGATAATGACTACGACTTTTTTGTACAGCTTTTTCTAGCGTTATCTACGGCAGCCAGTATAGATCAATCTCTTGCGTCAGTCGCCCCTGACCATCAAGGTGGGCGCGACGTTGAATTGAACATCAGAGGGATCCCTTATCCCGGCTATTTTGTTAACTGGAGAAGCCTTGGAGTCTCCTAGAATTTTAGGGTCGAGGGGTGAGGAAATATGCGGAAGCTGTTGTATTCCTATGGTCGCATAGCCTGGGGAGTGGCCTTGGTTGTCACCCTACCAACTGCCGTTGGTTCTGCCCATTCCCAGCCTATGCTTCCGCTTTTGCCGGCTGTTTCTGAGGGGGGCAGCGCGCGCGAAGGAGTTGTTGCCCTATTTCGTCAATCCATCTGGTGGGACTTCATCCGTGGCAATCGTGGCGAAAACCTGCGCCTGTTTGCGGCCAGCCTCACCGCTTCCGATCGTCAGGATGTAGTGGCCGTGTTTGAAATCCAGCGGCAGCCGACAGTGGAGCCGGTGGTGCGGGTTCTCAGCTTTGGACATCAGGGAGGATACGATTTTCGCCTGCTCCACACGGCTGAGCCGATCCCAGGGCGGTTGGTGGAAGCTCACCTGCGCACCGACATCACCCCCAGCACCCAGCCCAAGTTGGTGCTGCTCACCGAGCGAGGGGGCATCAGCCTGCTGCGGTCTGTCTTGGTCTTGGAACACCGGCTAGAGGGGTTTGTGCCGTTGCTAAGCGTAACAGACTTAAGCAATGCCAGCCTGCGGGTCAGCCCCCAAGGGATCCTGGTCATCTCCAGCGTGCCGGGATCCAACCGCGACTCGCGCGCCACCCTCTACCAGTGGGAAGGAGATGGCTTTGTCCGCCGCGATCTGTAGCATCCCAAGTTTTTCGATTGGCGACAAGGCATAGGCCGCTGGGATTCGTTCCCAATTGCTGCGAAGCAGTCCCCTGCAACTCCCCTCTCCCACTGGGAGAGGGGTCGGGGGTGAGGGGAGA
>NZ_JANSJB010000005.1:1888-7144 GCF_047462355.1 Synechococcus sp. H55.9
AGGCCGATTACGTCCCCTGCCGCCACTCTCTGTCCCTCCTGCACCCGGATTTGGCTGAGGTGGGCGTAGAGGGTTTCCAAGCCGCCTGGCTCGTGCAGAATGCGCACCCGCAACCCCCTGACCGGGCGGCCCAAGCCAGGACACAAAAACTGCGGCTCTTGACGCGCCAAGGTGACCCGTCCTGAAGCGGCGGCCAAGATCGGCGTACCCACCGGCATGGCCCAGTCGTAGCCGGCGTGGCCATCGCTTTTGCCGCAGGGGTGCAGCGGGCCAGGGAGCCAAACTTGGCCTTGCCCACTGACAAACCGTCCGTTGCCATCTTCCTCCCCCAGGGGCATATCGTGGTCGAAAAGGTTGGTGACGGGAAATTCGCCGACAAAGGGCTTGTGCAAGAACGGCCACTGGGGCAGCGGCGCATCCCCATCGGCAGAGCGATGGCTCTCCAGCGCCAGCCGATAGTTTTCCAGCTCCTGACGCTGAGCCGGATCCTGCGACTGCCGATACAAGAGATCCACCAGGCGCAGGGCCTGAGACCAGTCCCGGCGCTCCACAGCCCGGGCCAACTGGGCGTACACCCCCACCAGGGATCCCTGCCACCGAGGTAGGGGCAGGCCCTGGGCAAAGACAGAGGGGATGTTTACGAATTGATACAATAGACAGCAAAATATCAGCAGTGTCACCGTTAGCAGCAGTGACACCTCTGTCCAGGGAGCCATCCCAAGTAGGCCGGCCCGCAAGCAAGCGGGTTCGTTCTTGGAGTTGGGCTTTCTTCCCAGGCCACCCGCTTTTCTCCTCAGCCGTTGTAGGAGCGGTAGAGAGGCAGAGCGGCTTTGCTTAACCACTCTCCTGGAGTTTCTCATGCGTTGGTTCTCGTCCTCTGGTGTTCTCGTCAGTCCGTCTTTGCAGCTTTCTGTTTGGCGAAGTGTTCTGCCTCTGTCCGGCTCAATTTGGCGGCGGCTGGAAGCTTTGGCGCTGGGTTTGCACATTCTGTCTTTGCTCTTCGGGTTGGCAGGGTTGCTTTGGGTTGTACCCCATCCTGAGTGGGTGGCCAGTTTGCCCCCCGTTGGCATTCAAGCCTTCTCCTGGAGCATGGGCAATGGCGGCGTTGCCTACATGGTGTTCGGGGCGCTGGCGGCGGCTTTGATGGGATCCCGACTGTTGGGAGTGCGGCGCCTGTTGATGTTTTTGATCCCGGCGGTGGGCATCTCCCTGGCCAGCGAGCTGTTGGGCACCAGTACAGGGATCCCCTTTGGCGACTACGGCTACCTCAGTGGGCTGGGCTACAAGATTGCCGGGCTGGTTCCCTTCACGATCCCTTTGTCTTGGTTTTACGTGGGGCTGTCCTCTTACCTGTTGGCGCGGGTGGCGCTGCAAGCGGGTCGCCACTGGCTGATCCACTGCGAGGCCATCCTGTTGGGGGCGCTGCTGCTCACCGCTTGGGACTTCGTGCTGGATCCGGCCATGACCCGCGGCTTGATCCCCTTTTGGACGTGGTTTCAGCCGGGGCCTTTTTTCGGCATGCCGTTGCAAAACTTCGGCGGTTGGATGCTGACCGGGGCCGCCTTTATGACCGTAGCCAACCTCCTCTGGGGGAAAGATCAGCCTGTGTTGAACCGCCGCCAGTTGTTGGGGCCGCTGGTGCTTTATGTAGCCAATTTTGCTTTTGCCCTGCTGATGAGCCTGGGATCCGGCATTTTCGCGCCAGCGGGGCTAGGCCTGTTGCTGGGCTTGGGGCCAGCCTTAGGGTTGTGGTGGAACGCCCCGCCTGCACCCTCCCATCCCGAAGCGGTTGAAGGAGAGGCAGCTCGAACCTGGCAGGCGCTGGAGGATCCTGGCTGGGCGGGGGTGAAATAGCTGCCTGGCGTAGTTATGAGGGAGCAACAGTGCCCTGTAGCCCTTTCGGTGCTCACCCCTCTTGCTGGCCCATATCTGCCTGGACGAATGGGGGGATCCTTCGGGGCCACCCAAAATGGAGCCCAAGTCGCGGCAGCGGTGGGGTAGTTTGTTAACTTAACTGCTGCCGCCGTGGCCAGACTTTTTTTCTGGATGAGGCGAAGTGGAAGCCGGTTCCGTTTCCTTTGATTTGTCCTGTAGCAAGCCGATCAGCAAGCAGGCCACCCCAAGGTTGATGGCCACATCCGCCACGTTAAACACCGGAAAGCGGATCCAAACCAGATTAAAAAAATCCACCACGTAGCCGTTGAGAAAGCGGTCGATGCCGTTCCCTACCGCTCCTGCCCAGACCAGACCGTAGCCCGCCTGTTCCCAACGGCCCAGGCTGCCGCCGCGAATCGCCAGCAGCGCCAGCGCCACCGCTACCCCCAACGAGACCCACTTGAGGAACTCTGCCGAATCGGCAAACAAGCTCCAGGCGGCGCCGGTATTTTCCACATAGGTAAGGTGAAACACCCCCGGCCACAGCTCGATTTCCGGCCCCGGCAGCAGCCGCTCCACCGCCCAACGCTTGGTCGCCTGATCCAGGATCACGCCCAGGATCCCGGCCAGCCAAAAGCCCGTGTTTTTCATGCCCTTTTGCTTCACCACGTCCACTGGCAATAGCGCTCAGAGGAGCACTTTTCCCATCCTGACATTCTCTCTCCCGCCTGTGGTGTGGGTGACAAACCGCAGGGGCAAGGCTTGGGGGTTCATCTGGCTGGAGAGCTTAATCAAGAAAAACGCCCGGCTGGCTGAGCCGGACGGGGATCCCACAGTCCAGATAAAGAGAGCCAGAGCGGCTACCGACCCTGTTGCTCCAGGGATCGGCGCAACTCACTGGCCATCTGCAGAAACTCTTGCGGATTGCCCGCCTTGCCGTAGGAGGAGCGATCTTCAACCTTTTTGCCACTGCCTTGGCGGGTGCGGGTGTTGAGCAAAGAGCTGGCCATTTCCATGAACTTGGCAGGGTTTCCTTCGCTGCTGCCCCGCATCACAGAGGTTCGTCCGGCACGAGTCACTGCCATAGCTACCTTGATTCTCAGAAACGAAATGCTTGTTCATATCTTCCCACAAGGGATCCCAAACCCGCCAGGCCCAGCGCTCTATTAAGCTAGGAGAATTGTTGGAGATAGCCGTGAATTCTCAGGCTTTGCATCACCAATTCGATACATTCAGAGATGCTTTGCTCGGCGGTTTTGCACACCACCTCTGGACATTCCGGCGGCTCGTAGGGATCGTCGATGCCGGTAAAATGCTGGATGAGACCTGCCCGCGCTTTGCGATAGAGGCCCTTGACATCCCGACGTTCGCATACCTCTAGGGGGGCATCCACAAAGACTTCGATGAAGTTGCCGATCTGCCGCCGCACCTCCTGCCGGGTGGCCCGATAAGGGGAAATGGCCGACACCAGCACGATCACCCCGTGGCGGGTCAGCATCTCTGCCACAAAGCCGATGCGGCGAACGTTCTCATCCCGATCTTCTTTGCTGAAGCCGAGCCCTTTGGTCAGGTGTTGCCGCACCAGGTCTGCATCGAGCACTTCCACCGCCAGCCCCAGAGCCTGCAACTGCTGGGCCACACCGCAGCTCAGGGTGGTTTTGCCCGCGCCGCTGAGCCCCGTAAACCAGACTGTTACCCCCCGCCGCCCCATGGGTGTGGATCCCGTCTCCTTAGAGCTTCGTCAGAATAGCATCCTCAGAGCAGAGTGATACACTCGAATCACTGTCCATTCTCTCTCTGTCTTGCCGCCGGCCATGTCACCGCTGAGCTCTTCTCTCGTCGATACCCCCTCGCAATCCGCGACCACTGCCGAGCTGTTCGAGCAGCATGTGATGTCCACCTACGCTCGCTATCCTCTGACCTTGGTGCGGGGGGAAGGCTGCCGGGTTTGGGATGAAGAGGGGCGGGAGTACCTGGATTTTGTGGCCGGCATTGCCACCTGCACGTTGGGCCATGCCCACCCCGCTTGGATCCAGGCGCTGACGCAGCAGGCGCAACAGTTGCACCATGTTTCCAACCTCTACTACAACCAGCCGCAGGCGCAACTGGCCCAATGGCTGACCCAGCACTCCTGTGCCGATAAGGTGTTTTTTTGCAACTCGGGGGCAGAGGCCAATGAAGGCGCCATCAAGCTGGCCCGCAAGTACGCCCATACGGTGCGCGGGATCCAGGATCCGGTGATCCTCACCGCCCAGGCCAGCTTTCATGGACGCACCCTGGCCACCATTACCGCCACCGGCCAGCCGAAATACCAAAAAGACTTTGCCCCTCTGGTGCCCGGCTTCGATTACGTTCCCTACAACGATCTCGAGGGTACGGCGGTGGTGTTGGAGCGCTGGGGCGAGCGGGTGTGTGCCGTGCTGCTGGAGCCGCTGCAGGGGGAGGGGGGGGTTGTCCCAGGAGATCCCGCCTACTTCCAGTGGCTGCGCCGGGTCTGCAGCGAGCGGGGCATCCTGCTGATGTTGGATGAGGTGCAGGTGGGCATGGGGCGCAGCGGCAGGCTCTGGGGCTACTGCAACTTGGGAGTGGAGCCGGATGTGTTCACCTTGGCCAAGGGTCTCGCCGGTGGGATCCCGATTGGCGCCCTCTTGGCCAAAGAGTTTTGCGCCGTGTTTCAGCCGGGGGATCACGCCAGCACCTTTGGCGGCAATCCCTTGGCCTGTGCAGTGGGCCTGGCGGTTTGCCACACCCTGATGGCCGAAAGCCTGGTTTGGAATGCCCAGCAGGCAGGAGCCTATCTGCGCCAGGGGCTGTCTCGCCTGGCAAGGCAGTTTCCGCAGCTTGTTCAAGAGGTGCGCGGCTGGGGCCTGATCCAGGGTTTGGTGGTGCGCATCCCGGCGGCTGAGGTGGTCAGGGCGGCCCTGGAGCAGGGGCTACTGCTGGTGCCGGCGGGATCCCAGGTGGTGCGCTTTGTGCCCCCCTTGATCGTCACGCCAAAGGAGATTGACGAGGCGCTGGCGCGGCTGGAATCGGCTCTGCAGAGCTTAGCCGTTGGCGATGGCGGGACAGAGTCCTGGCAAGCTTAGCCCTGGTAGAGCTGTTGCAAAAACGCCTGCAGCCGCTGGCGGGCCTCATGGGGCAGGGGATCCCCGGCCTGCTCGAGCAGGGGCAGTACCTCCTCGGCGTAGGCCGCAACAAAGCTGTCAGCCGGCCAGAGCAAATCCGAGGTGGATCGCAGGTTCCACACTTGGGATCCCTGCTCGAGCAACAGGGGCCGTACCCAGAGCAGCGCCGGGGATCCCGACTCAAGATTGTGGAGAGAAACCTGAATCAGCTCCACGTAGAGGGTGGCCTGCGACCCCGGCAAAGCTAGAAGGCGGC
>NZ_JANSJB010000005.1:7244-14042 GCF_047462355.1 Synechococcus sp. H55.9
GCTTCCGCTTAGGAACGATCGAGACAAACTACACCTGATCTTAAGAGACGCCTTCTCAGGTTCTGCGAGGGGATCCCAGATTGCCCATGGTGCTAGTCTTGCAGGCAAGGCTCCTCGAAATTCCTTGCAACCGGATCCCGCCATGATGCACACCTTTATCCCACCCCACCGCTTTTTCCCCTACCTGACCTGGACGGAGATCCAGGCCATGCCCGACAAAGAGAATGTGGTGATCATCCAGCCCGTAGCCTCGATCGAGCAACACGGGCCCCACCTGCCCCTGGTGGTGGATGCCTGCATCGGCACCGCAATCATCGGGCGGGCCATGGAAAAACTAGAGCCGGGGATCCCGGCCTATGTCCTGCCCACCCAGTGCTACGGCAAAGCCAACGAGCACTGGCATTTTCCGGGCACCATCACCCTCTCGGCGCAAACCCTGATGGCGGTGCTGACCGAAGTGGCCGAAAGCATTTACCGGGCCGGGTTTCGCAAGCTGGTGTTCCTCAACTCCCACGGCGGCCAGCCCGAAGTGCTGCAGATTGTGGCCCGCGACCTGCACCAGAAGCACGAAGACTTCCTCCTTTTCCCCATCTCCGTCTGGCGCGTTCCCCACCAAGGCCAGGAGCTGATGACCCCGAAAGAACGGGAACTGGGCATCCATGCCGGCGACGGCGAGACCAGCATGCTGATGTACCTGTTGCCCGAGACAGTACGAACTGACCGCTTGGTCTGCGAGTACCCTCAGGATCTGCCGGAAGACAGCCTGATTAGCCTGGAAGGGCGGATCTCTTTTGCCTGGACAACTCGCGACCTCAGCAAGAGCGGCGTCCTGGGGGATGCCACCGCCGCCACGCCGGAAAAAGGCAAACTTTTGGTGGAGTCCATGGCCGATGGCTGGGTGCGGCTGATCCGGGATCTGTACAAGTTCCAGCAGCCCCAGGCTTGGCGCAAAGACCCGCTGCCAAGGTAGGGATCCCGGCAGATGTCTTTACCTTCTGAGGCTTCTGGCCAACCCTAGCCTGCTTCTCAGGAGCGGAAGCAGCGACTTCGCCAGGACGGGTGATAGGCTTGAGGGGAAGTTCCCCTACCCTGTGAGGGGAGAGCAATGGTTCTTGCCTCAAAGCCAGCCACCCCTCCCATCCTCGAGCGGCACGACGCCACTTGGCAGGACTACCTGACCATTGGCAACCATCCCACCCTGGACTGGCAGAAGATTTCTTTTTACCAGGGCTGGTTGTGGGTCAACATGGGCAAAGAAGGGCCAGAGCACGCCTCCGTCAGCGATTTGATGACGGCCATTTTTTTCGCTTGGGCCTTTCTACACCCGGATGTGCCCCTGCAGTCCTACGGTCGCTGTCTGATTGAGTACCCAGAAACCCACGCCTGTGCCCCCGACCTGGTGCTCTACAAAGGGGAGAACATCCCCAGGTACCAAGCTGGCGAGCCGCGGCGGATTGATTTGCGTTTCCAAAGACCCCCTGACCTGGTGGGCGAAATTGCCGACACTACCCTCAGCCTTGACCTGGACGAGCAGAAGCAGCTCTACGCCAGCCTGGGCATTCCTGAGTACTGGGTCATCGATGTCAAAGGGCGGCGCGTCTTTGCCTTTGCCCTGGCCGAGGACAGGCGCTATCGGGCCACTGCCCAGTCGCAGGTGCTGGCGGGCCTGCCGATAGCCCTGCTTGAGCAGGCTCTGGAACGCCTGGCCAGCGAGACCAACACTGCTGCGGCCAACTGGCTCCTGCAACAGCTCCAACGCCAGGCTTGAGGCCACCGCTGATAAAGATTTTAGGAGAGGTCAGTCTTCTGATTCTTCTATCTTGGGATCCAAGCTCTTGGCGGTAAGGCGCAGGGCCTCTGCCTGATCCATCACTCGTGGAGCTTGTGCTGCCGTCTCAACGCCCTGGCGATAGCTCTCCCACAGAGGCATTTCCGGGTAGGTCTGCTGCAGTTCCTCAATCCGATCCAAAAGGGCCGCCAGCCAGCCGGCTGTGCCCCAGGTGAGCAAAAACTGGAAGGGGTTCCAGAGGTTGAGCTGCCGCCCCAACTCATTTAAGCTCTCGTTGCGGATGGGCGGATCGAAGATGTTGGCCACCGTCATCAACTGTCGTGCCAGCAGGGGTCGAAGGGCTTTCTCGGCAGCCTCCACCACGGCAGGGATGGCGGCCTGGATCCGGTCGGGGTCGGGAATATTCCGCGCCTGGGGCAAGGCTTGCAGCACCAACTCCAGCCGCCGCCCTGCCTCTGCTGATTCCAAGGCCGATTCCAGGGTGGTGCCCACACTGAGAAACACTTCTCCCGTCAGCAGCCGCACTGCATCGATGACCAGGTGATACAGGGGGGGGATCACGAGCTTAATCCACTCGCTCTGGAAAAACTCCCGCAGCCGCCGGGCCGCATAGTCCCCCACCTGGGTGGTCTGGATCCCCACTTGGGTGAGATTGAGGTACCAGTCGGGGGGGGATCCCTTGGGATCCAGCCAACGGCGCAGGGTTTGCCATTCTTCTTGCGTGAGAGCGGTGCGTCCCTGTTTCAAACCGGTTCGCCGCAGCTTGCCCTCGGCATTCAAGAGCCTGCGCAGCTCCGGTGTGCCCAACAAGGACAAAGCACCTGCCGAACCCACACTGCCAATCTCGATGGCAATCAAGGTGACTAACAAGGCGGCTGAGGCTGTCACCTGGATCTGGCCAGTTTTGTCCATCACAAGAGGCAGGCGGCTGTTGCCATAGGCACGGGCACTCATCGCCTCCAGAGCAGAGCGTTGCTCAGAGCTCAGCACCCAGGAATCGGTTTCCGCCGGCTCCTGCAGGCCGTGATACAACAGGCTGGCCACCCAGGCTCGATCGGCAGCCCGCCCCAAAGAGCCAATGACCACCTCCCATTGGCAGGGGTTAAGCAAGGGCAGGAGGGCTTGCAGCTCTTGCCGGATGGGCTCTGGAGAAGTTGCACTTCTTGCCCTGTCCAGAGCTGCCTGCAGCCGATCCCGCGCCTCTCGGCACAGCCCGCCCCACTCCAGTTGCAGGCGGGCCAGGGTTTGTTGCACCGTTTCTTCGGAGCGCCGGGGCAGATCCTGCCAGCCCGCCTCCAGTTGCCGCCACAGCTCCTCCCAGTTCAGGCCCTCAGCAGCGCCATTGACGGGATCCGCAGCAGTGCTGGGCGAGGCATTGTGGGGCTCGGAAGCGGAAGAAGGATCCAGGGGCTCAGACATGGACAGAGGTGGCCTCAAGGGGATTACCGGCATTATAGCTAGGGGTAGAAGGCCAGCCGCGGTAAACCCAACGTTTCCGGCCATCCCATCATCAAGTTGAGACACTGCACTGCCTGCCCGGCTTGCCCCTTCATCAGGTTGTCGATGACCGACAGGACGATAACCCGGTTGGTGCGGGTGTCCACCTCCAGCCCAATCAGGCAGGTGTTGGTGCCGGAGACCCATTTGGTTTGCGGGTAAACCCCCCGCGGCAGCACCCTCACCCAGGGGGATTGGCGATAAAAAGCATTGTAGATAGTGAGCAAGTCTTCCCCCACAAAGCCGGGATCCCGCAGGTTGGCGTACAACGTAACGTGGATGCCCCGCACCATGGGCACCAGGTGGGGCGTAAATTGCACAGTGATGGGCGTGTGGGTCAGGTCGGCACAGCCCTGCTCGATCTCGGGCGTATGCCGGTGTTGGGCCACGCCATAGGCCGCCAGCGAGCCGTCCACCTCGGCAAACAGGGATCCCACCTTGGGGGTGCGACCTGCCCCCGAAACGCCGGACTTGGCGTCGAAAATGAGGCTGTCCAGCTCCACCAACCCCTGCCGCAGCAGCGGGGCCACTGCCAGCAACGAGGCGGTGGGATAGCAGCCGGGACAGCCCACCAGTTGGGCTTGGGCAATCGCCTCGCGATACAGCTCTGGCAGCCCATAGACCGCCTGCTCATTGGCTTGGCGATAGGCAGGGCTGGGCCAGTTGGGATCCGTCTGCCCCAGGCGGTACCACGATTGGTAGGTGGCCAGGTTGCGGAAGCGGTAGTCTGCCGAGAGATCTAGAACTTTGCAGCCTTTGGCCAGCAAAGGCGGGGCCAGGTCCGCCGCCAGCCCATTGGGCAAAGACAAAAACACCACCTGGCTGCTGGCGGCAATGCGATCCACCTCTACCGGCTGCACGGTCAGATCCACCACCTGGGCCAACTGGGGATAGAGATCCCCATAGCGCTTGCCGGCACTGTCCTGGCCGGCCAAGTAGGTAAGCTGCACGCCGGGATGCTCGCTCAGCAGCCGCACCAATTGCACTCCTCCATACCCGGAAGCCCCGACAATGGCGACGCGGACGGGATCGACGGGTGGGAAGGAGCGGGGCGCCATATTGGCCATGGGGAGCTGCCTGTGCAGGAGAAGTTACATGATGGCTTGCCTTAAGTTCTATCGCATTTTTCCGCCGCATTTGCCCCTGCATCTTGTTCATCCGCACGGGTATTGCCCAGCAACCCAGTGGGATTTGTTATGCTGGGCTCACCGGAGCTGCTTCGGCCTTGGCAGCGGCTTCTATCTTTCTTTGTGTCTGTCTGGGTAGCTTCATCATCTTCGGTCTATGCACTATGAGCGATTGATCAACATTGTTCTGCGAGCCTACGGCCAAAGCAGCCGCCATGGTCTGGATCAAGAAACCCTGACCCTCTACTCCGAAGGCCCCTACACCCTCTACAAGCTCACCTCCCATTTCGACCGCCGCTCCATTTTTGTCTTGGCCCAGAATCAGCGGGATATGTTTGTTTCCGGCGATGCATTTCACAACAAGCTGATCCCGGGGGAATGGCAGGCGTGGCTACACCAGAAAGCGTTGAGCATTGCTCCCGATACAGCAAAAGCGGGCTAGTCGGAGACGAGCCCGCATCCAGCCTGTCGAGATCCGGCCAAGAGCTGTAGGGACTACCTGTTGTTGGCCAAAACCCCTGGTTGAACCTGTCGGGGCACCACCGAGAGCCGATCCAGCTCAGCACAATAGGCCAGATCCCTGTCGTTTTCCGGCCCAAGCCCCAACAGCCGCTGCCCGTGGCTAGAGCGCCGCAACAGACCCAGGAGATCCTCCTGCCAAGTTTGGTAGAGAGCTAGGGCGGCCACCGCTTCGTCGTTGCCCAACTGCTCCAACGAGCAGCCCAAGCGATGCAAAATCGCCCCGGCACAGGCGGTGTCTTCCAACGAAAAGGCCCCTTCCCAGCCGGATCCCACCAGCCACACTTCGGCAAAAGCTCCTTGTCTGAGAAATTCCACCACCGCTCCCAAGTTCACCAGGGCCGCCGTGATCACCACCGGGATCCCTTCTAGGCGCTGCAGGCTGCGCGTGCCGTTGGTGGTGCTCAGGAAGATGCGCTTGTCTTGCACGCGGTCGGGGGTGTAGTCGAGGGGGGAATTGCCCAGATCGAACCCTGCCACTGCTTTGCCCCCCCGTTCCCCCGCCAAAAGCCGCTTGCAAGCCGGCCAGTTTTGGCTTGCCTCCTGGAGCTGTTGCAAGTGAGCAAACACCTGTACCGCCTCTGCCCCTGCTGCCAGCGCTGTGGCAATGGTGGTGGTGGCCCGCAGCACATCGATGGCCACCGCGCACTCTGGGATCCCGGATAGAGGCACCTGTTCGGGCGTGTAGAAGTGGGAAAAGCGCATGGGAAAAGGGTGAGGAGCGAAAACGTTAAAACTCACGCCGGGCAAACACCAACACCGCCAGAATTAGCAGCAAAAGGGTGTAAACCAAGCCGTAAAGTGCATCTACGAGAAGTTCTGCCGGAGGGGGAACTTGGCCGTAAACGGCAGCGTCTCTCAGGTTGAGGCGCTCCAGATCCGGCAACACCCAGTAGATCATCTCGAACACTTTGCCCAACCCGCCATCTTCCACCAACTTGCTCAATTGCAACAGAGCACGGCTGGCATGGCCCATCAGGAACAGGGCAATGGTGTAGAGCGTAGCCAAAATTGAAGAGGTAAAAACCCCGAATAGCAGGGCGGCGGCGACAATCAGCGCCAGCTCCAAGAAAGTAAAGGCCGCCGCCCAGGAAACGGCCAAAAGGGGAATCGGAGCCTGCACCACCAGCAAACTCAGCAGAAAAACGGCCGTCATCAGCAGCACCAGCACCGACAGCAGAGCCGACAGGCCCAGATGCTTGCCGACAATGAACTCTGCCCGGCTCATGGGTTTGGCAATCAGCACATAGACGGTGCGCTTTTCGATCTCTTTATTCACCAGCCCTGTGCCAACGAAAATGGCCACGATCAGCCCAAAGAAGTGAATGGCCGCCAACCCCAAGTCGGCAATAATCTTGTTGTGGGCTTGGTTAGCCACCTGCGGGATCAAAACAATGGCTCCCAGCATGGCCACCGCAAATACCATCACCAGGTAGAGAATCCGATCCCGAATCGTTTCTCGGAAAACGTTGTGGGCAATGGCCACCACGCGCGTCGCATCCATGTCTGCACCCAAAGCCGTGACGATCCGACTGATACACTGGTAACAGATCCAGCTCCCATTTTATGCAGTTCCAGGCCCAGATCCAGATTCACCTGCGCCCCTCTGTGCTCGATCCTGCCGGGGCCGCCGTCCAGTCCAGCCTACATCAGTTGGGGCACACCCAGGTGCGGCAGGTGCGTATCGGCAAGCACATCCAACTGCAGCTAGAGGCTCCCGACGCCGAAACTGCCCGACGCCAGGTGGGCGAGCTGTGCGACCAACTGCTGGCCAACCCGGTGATCGAGACCTATCAAATCCAAGTGGATCCCATCGAGGGTTAATTTGCGGGGTTCGCATGATTGGGGGTTGATCGAGCTTTCGCG
>NZ_JANSJB010000005.1:14142-27171 GCF_047462355.1 Synechococcus sp. H55.9
CCACTGTAGAGCCAGCAGGGTGTATCGACAAAGACAGTTTGGCAAGGCGATTGGGGAAGCCTAGGTTTAAGGGCTGGGCAAAGGCAAGCTTTTCACTACAAAACCGCAATTCAGTTACTCGAAAAATCCGACATAATTGGCTTTGAAAGTTTGAATATGAAAGGTTTGGCTAGGACTGGGATGGCAAAATCTATCCTAGATAGGGGCAATTTCTGTCTATTGTCGCCCACAAAAAAATAGCGGTGAATGCAAACGGCACCACCCAAAATTCCTCCAATTGCGGCACTCCCGTATCTAAGACGATTGCAGGCCGAGGGCATTGACTGTCGTCCTGTTTTCGGGAGTCGTTGCGTTTCAAACCCGATTAAGACGCTCCCCAGGCGCTTTGCGCCGCTGACGCGACCCCCCTAGCCTTTCTTCTTCTTTTTGGGAGAGGGGAGTTTTTTTATAGACAGGCTTTTAGCTTTTTCAGCACCGCTCGATCCAGTACCAACAGGGCTGAGTGCAGGCCACCTGAGTAGCCCCAGAGAAAGCCCACCGGCAGGTGACCTTTTGGTGCTTCCAGGTTGGTCTTGAGCTCCCCATACCCCAACCAGCGGCCCTGCACCCGCCAGCCGACTCTTTCTCCCATGCACGCTTCGCGGGGCAACGCCAAGAAGGAGCCCGATCTGATCCCGCCTCCCGCCTCGGGATCACACTCCTGCCAGAGCTGCTTCTGGACGGTGAAGCCGAAGCGCCCATGGCTGGCCTGCATCCACAGTTGGTCGATCAGCCGCAACAGCGGGCAGGGGAAAGCCTGAACATCCTTGGGATCGAAAAAGCCCACCTGGGATCGCCCGCCCAGCTTTAACATCAGGGCCGTCGTCCAGCGATCCGCTTCCCCCCACCGCCCGGCCCGCAGCCGATCCCACAGCCCTTGTAGGGCGGGAGCCGCTTCTCCCACCCAGTCTGGCCAGGGGAGAGTAGCGGGCAGGGATCCCTCCCAGCTCCCTTGCCTTTCTGGACAGATCTCAAAAGGAACCAGGGATCCGGATGCCCCCTCTTTTTTCTTTATCGTGGCAGGGGTGGGGGGCGCCACTATTTGCTCCAGCTCTTCTGCTGAGTGCTGGGCCAGGAGCTGTTCCAGCTCATCTTGAGGTTGCCGGGCTAGAAGCTGCTCTAGTTCCTGCAGATCCTGGGTGCGAAGGGCCGGCTCAAAGGCAACCGGCTGCTTCTTCTCTTCTGGAGAGACCGCTGCCGGCAACAGGGCCAGCCACTCGGACATGGTTTGCGGGCGCTCTTCGGGGTGGAGAGCCATCCCTTTGAGGATGGCGGCCTCTACAATCTCGGGAATGCTGGGGTTGAGGCTGCGGGGGGTATCCAACTGGCGGCCTGTGGCCCGCACCGGCGCACACAGGGGCACCATTCCTGTCAGCAGGGTGTAGAGGGTCGCTGCCAAGGCGTAGACATCGGTGAAGGCTCCGCGGCGGCGTAGGCTGTCGTATTGTTCCAGAGGGGCGTAGCCATCGGTGCCGTAGGAGGTGTGGCGCTGGATCAGACCTTGGGCGTAGGCCCGCGCCAGCCCAAAGTCGATCAACACCGCTTGCCCAGATCCCTCCCGCACCAGGATGTTGGCCGGCTTCACGTCTCGATGCAGAATCCCCTGTTCGTGCAGGGCCATGAGGGCGGATCCCACCTCCCGCGTCAGGCGCAGGGCTTCCGGCAGGGGCAGCGGCCCCTTTTGCCGCAAAAGCTGGTGCAGAGTCTGGCCACGGATGTACTCCATCACAATGCACCAGCAATCCTGCTCCCAGATCACCTCTTCCACCTTCACCACATGGGGGTGGCGGCAACGGGCCAGTTGCAGCGCCTCGTTCATGAAGTTTTGCTGGAAGCGGGGATAATCGGGATCCTCGCGGATGCTGTCGTTTAAGACCTTGATAACCACATAGTCAGCACGGACGCTATCCCAGGCGCGGTAGGTGATGCCAAAGCCCCCTTCCCCCAAAATGGCCTCGATGCGGTAGCGCCCCCCCTGCAATTCTTCGCCAACTGCCCAAGCCATACGCGATCTCGCTCCCCGCCTCTAGGGCTATTCTGTCACGGGGATCAGTAAATAGACGGCACATAGAACTGCTCGTTGCGGGGCGGCCGCCGATAGAGCTCTCCTGGCGGGCGCGGCGGCAGCTCTATCGCCTCAGGGATTAAGTCTTCGTAGGGGATCTTGCTGAGAATGTGGTGAATGCAGTTGAGACGGGCCCGCCGCTTGTCGTCGGCCTCCACTGTGAACCAGGGGGCCTCGGGAATGTTGGTGTGGGCTAACATCGCGTCCTTGGCTTTGGAATACTCGACCCAGCGGTTGCGGGACTCCAGATCGATGGGGCTGAGTTTCCAGCGTTTGAGCGGATCCTTCACCCGTTTTTGGAAGCGGCGCTCCTGTTCTGCGTCGCTCACGGAAAACCAGTACTTCAAAAGGATAATGCCGGAGCGCACCAGCATGCGCTCAAATTCGGGACAGGAGCGCATGAATTCCTGATACTCTTCCTCGGTGCAAAAGCCCATCACTCGCTCGACTCCGGCCCGGTTGTACCAACTGCGATCGAAGATAACGATCTCGCCGGCAGCGGGGAGATGGGCCACGTAGCGCTGAAAATACCATTGGGTGCGCTCTCGGTCTGAGGGCACCCCCAGGGCAACCACCCGGCAGCCGCGGGGATTGAGGGGTTGGGTCAGGGTCGTGATCATGCCCCCCTTGCCGGCAGCATCGCGCCCCTCAAAGATGATCACCACCTTTAGGCCCTGGTGCTTTACCCAGTACTGCAGCTTCACCAGCTCCACCTTGAGCGGGAACAAGGCTCGCTCGTAATCTTTGCGGGAGAGTTTGGGGCGCTCAGGGGCAGGTTTCGAGATCCCGCCGATTTTGAGCCATTTCTTCTTTTTGCCCTTAACGTTCGGCTTCACCTCAGAGAGAGGGGTTTCAGAGGAAAGGTGGGGTTCGGGGATCACAAAACAGCTCCAAAACTGGACTGACCAGGGGGTTGGTCGGGGCCAGGATCCCAGCCTACCTGCTCAAGAGCCCACCGGCAGCACCCCCGTCTTCACCTGGAAGGTGCGCGCCTGGCCGTCGCGGATGACCCGCAGCGTCAGCGTCTTGCCCACCCCCGCCGCTTCCACCAACTGCTGCACCTGCTCGGCATTGCGGATGGCTTGCCCATCGATCTCGGTGATAACATCCCCCTCTTGCAAGCCAATTTGCTCAGCCGGGGAGCCGGGAATTACCTGCCCGATCAACACCCCCTCTTGCACCGTCAGCGGGGTGGGGCGGGCCGGGTCACGGTTGAGGCGGGCCACCAAATCGGGACTGAGGGTAATCATGCGAATGCCCAAGAAGGCATGCTCCACCCGGCCATTGCGGATGAGTTGCTCGGCAATTTCCATGGCGCGGTTGATGGGGATGGAAAAGCCGACGCTCTGGGCCCGCTGGAAAATGGCCGTATTCACCCCAATGACGCGACCTTCCGCATCCAGCAGCGGGCCGCCCGAGTTGCCGGGATTGATGGCCGCATCCGTTTGCAGGAACGTCACCCGCTTGTTGGTGGCCCCAATCTGCCCGGAGGAACGCCCGACGGCGCTGATGATCCCTGCCGTTACGGTGTTGTCCAGGCCCAGCGGGTTGCCGATGGCGATGGCCCAATCCCCCGGCCGTACCTGGTCGGAGTTGCCCAAGGTAACCGTGGGCAGATTTTCGCCCTCGATCTGGATCACGGCGATGTCGGTCACCGGATCGGAGCCTTTGACCTCCCCTTCAAAGGTGCGTCCATCCAGCAGATGAACCCTAACCCGCTCGCTGCCTTCTACCACGTGGGCGTTGGTGAGGATGAGGCCGTTGGCATCGATGATGAATCCGGATCCGGTGCCTTCCTGCTGAAACTCCTGCGGCAGTTGCGGGATTTGTCCCCCAAAGAAGCGACGGAACAGGGGCTGGTTAAACAGCTCGGGATCGATGGGGCTGGCTACGGTGCGGGTGGCATCGATGCGCACCACCGCCGGGCCGACCTTTTGGGCAACAGCGGCAATGAAATTGGAAGGCCGCACGGCATCGGCGGGAGAGGCAGACTCAGGCAGAAGGGATCCCACCCCCCCGCCGGCCCGCTGCGACCAAGTGGCAAGGGGAGTTTGCTGCAGCCATGCTTGCCCCGCTCGAGACGACAGCCAGACTCCACCGGCAACGCCGCCGCCGAACAAAGCCATCGCCAGAAGTGTTTGCCGTAGAATCCGCGCCATGATCCCTCCCAAAGCTAAGCCGTATTGCCGAGAAAACAAATGCGAAGATGGAAAGAACCTGCGCCAAATCTGCCAACTGACGCCAGCCCAGTCCAACTTTACGTCTATTCTACCCACCCTCACCCATTCCTCTAGATTGGTAAGGGCTTTGCGCTTAACTTAGCAAATCTGGCGGGCAACGGCAGTGCTCAAACGCCCAATGACGATCGGCAATTCGAGCAAGCTCCCCTCTTTGTTGCCCCAGGGGCGGGATCCGTGGCAGCGCCACCGCGCCTGGATGCAGTTGGCCCTGCGAGAAGCCGAGCGGGCAGGAGAAGCTGGGGAGGTGCCGGTGGCAGCTCTGGTGGTGGGGCCGGGGGAAGAGTTGTTGGCCCTGAGCGGCAACCGGCGGGAACGGGATCGGGATCCCACCGCCCATGCGGAGATTTTGGCCCTACGGCAGGCGGGGCAGCGCCTGGGCGACTGGCAGTTGCAGGGCTGTCGGCTATATGTCACCCTCGAGCCCTGCCCCATGTGTGCGGGGGCGATCAGCCAAGCGCGGTTGGCCCAGGTGATTTACGGCGCCGACGATCCCAAGGCCGGAGCGCTGCGCAGCGTGCTCAATGTGCCTGCTTCTGCCGCCAGCTTCCATTGCCCAGAGGTCATCGGCGGGGTTTGCGAGGCCGAGTGTCGTCGCTTGTTGCAGCAGTGGTTTTGCCGCCGGCGGGGGATCCCCCTGGCAACCTAATGGGGAACTTGGGCGACAAAAAGGTCGGCTTGAAGTCGTGCATCCGCGAGAGGTTTTTGATACTGTCATATCGGCTAAGGCCTCCGGCCCGCTAACGCGAGCGGCTGGCCGGGATCCCCTAGGACAGGCAGCGGCTTGAGTTTCGGGTGAGTTTTGAGATCTGCCTTCTCAGGCCTTGCTTTGTAGATTTTCTGGTGGATCCCTTCCTCGCCCATCGGTGGGCAGGGGATCCGCTGCTCATAGGTGGTCTCTACCCAGAGGAGTGACGTGTGAGTGTAGCCCTCTTTTCCTCTCCGGTTGTGTCTCCGCTGCCCTCGGCTTGGCTGAGGGGGATCGGCCTTCTGGTCTGGGCCTGGCTCTGTTTGGCCTTCCCGGTGCAGGCGCGGGTGCTGCTGCGGGTGGGGATTGCCGTCAACAAGCCGCAGGTCAGGCTTGGCAGCTCTGCCCCGGCCCGCCTGTTGAACGCCCAGGGACAGCCACTGGCCGAAGTTCCGGCCATGCAGCCGCTGCAGGCCAGCCGGATAGGCTCGGCGGTCAGTTTGGCCGGCCAACAGGGAGAACGCCTTTACCTACAGCCCACTACCCCCGATGGGTTGGTGTTCATCGACCAGAACTGGTACCGCGGCTGGGTGGAGCTGATCCCCGGCGAGAGTGGGGTGATCGCCATCAACCAAGTTGGCTTGGAAGACTACGTTTCCAGCGTGGTGGGCAGCGAGATGGGACATCGTTTTCCCATGGAGGCCCTCAAAGCCCAAGCGGTGGCCTCCCGCACCTACGCCCTCTACCACCGCAGTCGTCGCTCCCAGCAGCCTTTTGACTTGGGAAATGGCGTCGATTGGCAGGTCTACAAAGGGGTGGCCGCCGAATCCAACCGCACCCAAGCGGCAGCCCGCGAAACCGCCGGACAGGTGCTTATCCACCAGGGGCAGTTGATCAATGCCGTTTTCCACTCCTCCGGGGGCGGGCACACGGATGATGCAGGGAATGTCTGGTTAGAATCGCGGCCCTACTTGCAGGGGGTGCCCGATTTCGATCACCACTCGCCGGTGTTTAGCTGGACGGCTACCATTCCCGCCCAGCAGCTCCAGCAGTTGGCCGGCGGGATCGGAGCCATCCGTTCCATCGAGATCCTGCGCAGCTCCCCCTGGGGACGGGCCATCACCCTGCGCCTGGTGGGATCCCAAGGCAGCAAAGACGTCAGCGGCAGCGAATTCCGGCGGGCCCTGGGGTTGCGCAGCACGATGATCGCCATCAGCCCCCGCGGGGAGACGGCCACTACAGCCAGCCTGACCCCTATTGCAGCAGCCTCACCGGCTTTCTTCGAGATCCAGGGGCGCGGCTACGGGCACGGGGTAGGCATGAGCCAGTGGGGAGCTGCCGCCCTGGCCAGCCAAAACTACTCCTACCAACAGATCCTCAGCCACTACTACCGCAACACCCGCCTGGCCGTGGTGGAAGGACGCTAGGGCTCAACTTCGGGAAAAAACCCACAAAATAACCGATTGGTAGCAAAAGTAGCTGTAGTTTTTAAGAGTTTGTGGGTAGCAACATTTTGATCGCTCTGGAGAAGTTTCCTGAGAGTTCGTTGGGGTTCTGCAGATCTTGTTAACTCTGATGCCGCACCCTCTCTTGAGTCTGGCGGAATCGAAACCTGGTCTGCTGGTGGTCGCTGTTTTTGAGGGCTCCACGCCACTGTGGCAAGATCGAGGAAAGCTCCGCAAAAGCTGAGTTGCGTCTCCTGAAGATTTTGTAGAGATCTTGAATTCTCTTCTGCGGATCCTCAGGATCGGCTCAATAATAATTGAGATACGTTTACCGGGATCGACCTCTACCTCTTCTTTTTCGAGCCCATAACTTTAACCTCAGGTATCTGCCCTATGTCCATTGCCACCTTAGCCCCCGCTTTTCCTGAACGTTGCCCGGCGCTGCCGCAGGCGCTTACCCCTTTGTGCGAGATCGCCCGCAACTACTGGTGGACTTGGAACCCCGATCATCTCACCATTTTCCGGGAAATGGATCCTGCCCTGTGGGAAAAAACCTCTCACAACCCGGTGCGCATGCTGGAGGAGGTTTCCTACTTGCGCCTGGCGGCCTTGGCTACTGACGTCAACTACCTCAACACGTTGAACCGGATGGTGCAGTCCTATCGGCAGTACATGGCGGCTGAGGATACCTGGGCCAAGCGCACCATGAAAACCTACGACTGGCAGCGCCCCATCGCCTATTTCTGCGCTGAGTATGGCCTACACGAGTCTTTGCCCACCTACTCTGGGGGCTTGGGTATGTTGGCCGCCGATCACCTCAAGTCGGCCTCCGATTTGGGAGTGCCCCTGGTGGCCATTGGATTGCTCTACCGTCAGGGCTATTTCCAGCAGCGCCTGGACACCAGTGGCTGGCAGGGGGAGCTTTATGAAGACTCCGAGTTTGAGTCTTTGCCGCTGACCTTGGTGCGTCAGCCGGATGGCAGCCCTCTGTTGGTGGAAGTGGCGATGCGGCAACGGCTGGTGAAGGCGCGCGCCTGGCGGGCGGACGTGGGCCGGGTGCCTCTCTTGCTGCTGGACACCGACCTGGAGGAGAACGATCCCATCGACCGCTGGATTACCGCCCATCTCTACGGGGGCAGCACCGACACGCGCATTGCCCAAGAGTGTATCCTCGGCATCGGGGGGGTGCGTCTGCTGCGCCAGTTGGGCCTGGATCCCATGGTCTATCACATGAATGAGGGGCATGCCGCCTTCTTGACCTTGGAGCTGCTGCGGGAAGAGGTGGCGCGGGGCACGACTTTTGAGGCGGCGGAGGCCAAGGTGCGGGAAAAATGTGTCTTTACCACCCACACACCGGTGCCGGCTGGCCACGATGCTTTCAGCCCCAACGAGATGGATGCGTTCTTTGCTTCCTTCTGGCCACAACTGGGCCTGACGCGGGAGCAATTTTTGGCTTTGGGAGCTCGTCGCAGCGGGGATCCCTGGGAGCCCTTCAACATGACGGTGCTGGCTTTGCGCTACGCGCGGGCGGCCAATGGGGTAAGCAAGCTGCACGGACGGGTTTCTCGCGAGATGTGGCATGTGCTCTACCCCGAGCGGTCGGTGGATGAGGTGCCCATCAGCTCTATTACCAATGGGGTGCACGCCCGCACCTGGGTTTCCCCCCTCTTCTGGAACCTCTACGATCAGTACTTGGGCCCCGACTGGCCGGAGCGGGTGTCGGATCCGGAACTGTGGGCCAAGGTGGAAGAAATTCCCGATGAGGAGCTGTGGCGGCGCAAGGAAGCCCTGCGGGAGCGGTTGGTGTCTTTTACCCGCCACCGGGTGTTGCGGGCGCGGCGCAACCGCGGCGAAAGCAATGAGCGCATCCAGGCGGTCAACCAGTTGTTGGATCCCAAGATCCTGACGATTGGGTTTGCCCGCCGCTTCAGCACTTACAAGCGAGGAGATTTGATCCTGCGCGATCTGGAGCGAGTGACCCGCATCTTCACCAATAAAGAGTATCCTGTGCAGATTATCTTTGCCGGCAAGGCCCATCCGCGGGACGAGGGGGGCAAGCGCCTGATCCAACGGGTGGTGGAATGGTCCAATCGCCCTGAGGTGGCCAACCGGGTCGCCTTCATTGAAAATTACGATGCCTATGTCGGTCGCAACTTGGTGCAGGGGGTAGATGTGTGGCTGAACAACCCGCGACGCCCTCTGGAAGCCTCTGGCACCTCAGGGCAAAAGGTGGGCTTCAGCGGGGGGTTGAATCTGTCGGTGTTGGACGGCTGGTGGCCGGAGGGTTACAACGGCCGCAATGGCTGGGCCATCGGCCAAGAAATCGAAGGCTTGGATCCCGCTGCCCAAGACGATTTGGACGCCAACTCTCTCTACGATTTGTTGGAGTATGAGGTGATCCCCATGTTCTATGAGCGGGACGAGCAAGGGATCCCGCGCCGCTGGATTGCCCGCATGAAGGAGGCGATCCGCACCCTCAACCCGGTTTTCAACACCGACCGCATGGTGGCCGAGTACGTGTTGAAAATCTACGAGCCTCAGCCCCTGGAAGCAGAGGTGAGCCGGACTTTGTCAGGTTCGGCTGTGGTCGGCTAGGATCCCCCGGCCCCTCTCCCAGAGGGAGAGCCCTCACCCCCGGCCCCTCTCCCAGAGGGAGAGCCCTCACCCCCGGCCCCTCTCCCAGAGGGAGAGGGGAGATGGCTATCATCAGGCAAAAATCGAGATCCCTGCCCTCCTCAAGGGAAAAGGCAGGGATCCCAGGTCTAGGCACAGGAGAGGGGCCTAGGCGTTGGCGTTGAGGGTTACCGGGAAGGTCAGCGGCTCTGGCTCGTTTTCAGGCGGCAGCATCACCACCTCAGAGCTGTCGATGATCGCCTGCAGCTCTTCCCCATCGATGGTCTCGGCTTCCACCAAGCGGCGGGCGATGCGCTCCAAGAGGGCACGGTTTTCCCGAATCAGGTAGGTGGCCCGCTGGTAGGCCTCATTCACCAGCCGCCGCACCTCCTCGTCGATGAGGGCTGCCGTCTCCTCAGAGAAGTCCCGTTCTGCGGCGATCTCCCGGCCCAGGAAGATGTTGGCATATTGGCGACCCAGGGCCACATTCCCCAGGCGATCGCTCATGCCAAAGCGGGTGACCATGTTGCGGGCAATGCGGGCCACCTGTTGCAGGTCGCTGGCCGCCCCTGTGGTGATCTCCGACTCCCCGTAGATCACCTCTTCGGCCACCCGTCCGCCCAGGGCAACGGTCATCATGTTTTTCAGGTGGGCACGGGTGGTTAGCCCCATGTCATCATCGCTGGGCAGGAACCAGGTGAGGCCACCCGCCTGGCCGCGGGGGATGATCGTCACTTTTTGGATCGGGTCGTAGTTGGGCAAAAGGGATCCCACCAAGGCGTGGCCCGCCTCGTGGTAGGCCACCAGCTCCTTGCGCCGCTCGCTCATGAGGCGATCCTTCTTCTCCGGGCCGGCCAACACCCGATCCACGGCGTCGTTGATCTCGTCCATCGAGATCTCGGTGAGGTTGCGGCGGGCCGCCAAAATGGCCGCTTCGTTGAGCAGGTTGGCCAAATCCGCACCGGTAAACCCAGGGGTGCGGCGGGCCAATTTCTCTAGATCCACATCGGCGGCCAGGGTTTTGCCGCGGGCATGCACCTTGAGGATCTCCAGACGGCCCTGAAAATCAGGGCGATCCACCGTCACTTGGCGGTCAAAGCGACCGGGCCGCAGCAGCGCCGCATCCAACACATCGGGACGGTTGGTGGCGGCAATAACGATGATGCCGGAGTTGCCCTCAAAGCCGTCCATTTCGGTCAGCAACTGGTTCAGGGTTTGCTCCCGCTCGTCGTTGCCACCCCCCAGGCCAGCTCCCCGCTGCCGACCCACGGCATCGATTTCATCGATGAAGACAATGCAGGGGGCATTTTGCTTGGCCTGCTCGAACAGATCCCGCACACGGGAGGCACCGACCCCGACAAACATCTCCACAAACTCAGAGCCAGAAATGGAGAAGAAGGGCACACCCGCCTCACCGGCCACAGCGCGGGCCAACAGGGTTTTACCCGTGCCGGGCGGGCCCACCAGCAACACCCCACGCGGGATCTTGGCTCCCAAAGCCGTAAAGCGCTCTGAATTTTTCAGGAAATCCACCACCTCTGCCAGCTCCAGCTTGGCCTGCTCGATACCGGCCACATCGTTGAAAGTAATTTGAGTTTTCGGCTCCATTTGCACCCGCGCCCTCGATTTGCCGAAGTTGAGGGCCTGGCTGCCAGGGCCATTTTGAGCGCGCCGCAGCAGGAAAAAAAGCCCCAGCAACAGCAAAACAGGCAGGAAGAAGGTGCTGAGAATGCGCCCGAGGAGCCCTTCCTCCTGAACCGGGCGCACCGCCAGCTCCACCCCGTTGGCAACCAGGGTGTTTTCAAACTCTGGAGTAAGGGGGGGCAGATTTACCTGCACTTGGGTGGCGCGGTTGTTGATTTCTGCCTCGGCAATGGCCACTTGGCGACCATCCGGGGCCGTCTCCACCAAAACCTTGCTGACCTCGCCCCGTTCCACGCGGCTGATCAAGTCGGAGTAGCTGATCTCCAGGCGCTCAGCCGGGCGGGTGCCGAAGAAGGTGGTGGCCAAGGAGATCAAGACGATGGCCAGCAGCGCATACAACCCCGCGCTTCTCCATTTTTTGTTTTTACCTTTCTGACTCACGGAAGTGTTTCCTCCCAAAGGGTGTTTTTGAATCGAACTCGCAGATGGCCACTCGTAGGTAACAATCTGGGGTCGAGTAGGTTCTTGCAACAACAGACTGTTAATTAATATTAACCTGACTGAGAGGGTTGCCGAGGATCCCGGCAATCCTGCTCTTCTGGCGAGGAGTTTAGGGATAGGATCAAAAGACCCAGGCTGTGCCGTCAGCCAAGGGGGGTGTTTTTTTCTCATTCTCACCCATTCCAGCTTGCCCAAGGAGCCCCATGCTGACTCAACTGCGCCAACTGAGCATCGCTGCCGATGGGCGCTATCTCAGGGATGAGGAGCTGCAATTCATGGAAACCTACCTGGCTTCCTTTGACCTACGCCTGAGCGCCTATCGCAAGATTCAAGCGGCAGAAGCCCAGATTATCCGGGATGTGGAGATGAAAATGCGCGCGCTGGATCCCTACTTGCTCATGCGGGGGGTGGAAGACTTTAGTAACAAGTGGAAAGCTGACACCGTTCGGGTGCTGCGCCTTTCCGCCTTGGCCATGCTCTTGGACGATGAGCAACGCTACAAAGAGCGGTTTCTCTACTGGTTTCAGACCTTGATGCGGGCCTTCCGCACCCAACGCAGTTGCGAGGCAACCTACCGCTTCCTGCAAGAGGTGATGGCCAATTACCTCACCCCCGCGGAAGCCGACTTGATCAGGCCGATTCTGGAAACCAACCGCACGCTGCTGAGCCTCAACTAGGCAGCCGTCCCGGCAGACTCTGCTGAGTTGGCCGGCTCAACCAACTCTAGCTCATCGGCCTGCAGATGAGCCCGGAACTTGTTGCCAAACTGCACCTGAAAGGGAAAATTGGCGCTGATCGGACGGCCATTCCAATCCTGAATCACGGCCTTCAGCTCCCCTTCCATGCCTTTGAGGTCAAAAGGTTGATTGCGATATTCCGGGTGGTGATAGACGATCACGCTGGTACGCACCCGCACTCGATCTCCAACTTTCATGTCTTTTCCTCCCCAAAAAGTGGCCCACCAGAGAAACTGACTGAGAACACTCTAGCTCAATCTCTAAGCAAGTCTTCAAGATATGAAGAAGTATGTGGAAACTACCACAGGAGTTTTTGTTTTCTTTGAGTGGAGCGAGCATCTTTCCGCAAGCTCCAGCCACGAGCCTAGCCGAAGGAAGCCCCACTTTAAGCGAAGGGATCCCTCCTTGTACTCCAGCCGATCCAAGAGCACGGTCATTGCCCGGACCGCTTCCCAACTCCCCTCTCAGAGGTCGGAGGGCTGGAAGGGATCGCCTCAGCGGCACAGATCGATCTCAGGCAAGCTGGCAGCCGCTCAAACAAAATCCGTCAAATCTGTCTTCAATCAAACCAGTTGAAGCTTAGGCCGATGAAGCAAGGATGCTTGAAAAAAACAGAGCAACAAGATGGTGATTGTCCCTTTTTAGACAAAGGCAAAATCTCGATAAGGTGTAAGAGTCGAAACCTAGGGCTGAAAATTACCTTCAATAGCAAGCTAAGAGCTTAACTTGTTCCTGAGGTCTCAGTCCATAAACCAACATAAATTAGTTGGATAGTAAGTTTAAATAGTGAATAGATGTAAAGATTCATGTCAAGACCCAAAACTTCTTTACTCGACGTGGTACTCTTAATTATGAGATTAAAGTTAGGTTAAAACCATCAGCTACCTAGAGTTAAAACTACCTCTAAGTATTTTGTCTGGTTCTGGCTAAAGGCTCCTGGCCGCGATACTATTTACAACTTTTTGACTGTAACTTTTTACAACTTTTTTGACTGTAACTTTAAGGTTCAGTTGTCCTCCGACATGGCGCAAGATTTGCCCTCTCCATCGGGATCCCTGGA
>NZ_JANSJB010000005.1:27271-29488 GCF_047462355.1 Synechococcus sp. H55.9
TTTTTTGACTGTAACTTTAAGGTTCAGTTGTCCTCCGACATGGCGCAAGATTTGCCCTCTCCATCGGGATCCCTGGAACAGTTGTTTGGCCGGATGCCGCCCTTGGTCGGGCTTGACAGCTCCCTTGCCGAGCTTCTCTCCCTGCTGGCGCAAAAGAATGGCTCCTGGCCCTACGCCTTGGTGGTGGACGCAGGCCGAGTGGTGGGCATTTTGACGGCTGTGGACGTGTTGCGGTGGGTGGCCAGCGACCGCTCTTGGCAGGGATCCACCCTGGCTGAGGTGATGACCACCCCGGTCGTGACCTTGGCCGTCGGCAACTACCGCGATCCCCTGGCATTGTTGGAGCTGATGCGGGCCCACGGGATCCGCCACTTGCCGGTGGTGGACGAAGCGGGATCCCTGTTGGGGGTGGTGAACCAAGATGAGCTGTGCTGGCGGCTAACCTTAGGCCCGCCGCCTTCAGTAGCAGTCTGGAGGGAGCCGTCAACGGAGAAACTGGATCTACCAGATCTACAAACCACCCTGAATTTGCGCGTTGCCATCGAACGCGCCATTCCTCTGGGCATTGCCGCCGTCGATCCACAAGGCAGACAGATCTACGTCAACGAGACCTTTGCCACGATGGTGGGCTGGCCCAAGGAGGAGCTCATCGGGAAGGATCCCCCTTTTGTCTATTGGCCCCCGGAAGAGATGGGCAAGATTACCGCCGCCTTTGCCCAGGGGCGGCCACCGCAGGGATGGGAGCTGACCTTCAGGCGCCGCAGCGGGGAACGGTTTCCAGTGCGGATTTTGGAGGCTCCCTGGCTAGATGCCCAGGGAAAGGTAATCGGCATGATCGTCAGCGTACAGGATTTGACCCCGGAAAAAGAGTTGCAAAACCAACAGCAACAACTTCAGCACTCTCTGGAATATCAGCAAGATCTGTTTCAAAGTCTCTTCGAGCAAGCCCCGGTGGGCATGGCGGTCACGGATGCGGCGGGGCACTTGCTAAAGGTGAACCAGAGCTTTTGCCAGCTCACCGGCTACACCGAGGCCGAGCTCTTGAGCATGAATTACGCCGACATAACGCATCCTGAGGATCTGCGGCAGGAGGCAATCTATGTCGAAGAAATACGAGCGGGCCGCCGCCGCGGCTACCGGATGGAAAAACGCTACATCCACAAAAGTGGCGAGATCCGGTGGGTGGATCTCTCGTCTTTTGCGGCGGAGACTCCCGAGAAACAGATTTACGGTGTCGCCTCAATTGTCGATATCAGCGAGCGCAAGCAGGCCCAGGAGCAGGTTCAATTGCAGCTCCACCAAGCCCGGCTGCTCAGCCACATCGTCCAAGGGATCCGGCAATCGTTGCAGGTGGAGTCCATCCTCAGTTTTGCTGTAGAGGAAGTTCGCCGTTTGTTGGATGTGGAGCGGGTGGTGATCTACCGCTTTTTCCCCGATTGGGTGGGCGAGATCGCCATGCAATCGGTTAGCCGGCCAGAGTTGAGCCTGCTGGGCCTGGTTATCGAAGATCATTGTTTCGTAACCCAGTGGCACCAAGCCTATCAGCAGGGCCGCATTTCCGCCATTGAAGATATCGACACTGCCCCCATCCAGCCCTGCCACCGGGAGCTGCTGGCCAGCTTAGGGGTGCGGGCCAACTTGGTGGTGCCCATCTTGCAGTCGGCTGGCCCTGAAGGCACAGACGGCGGGCTGGCCCGCCTCTGGGGGCTGTTGATTGCCCACCAGTGCAGCGCCCCCAAAAAATGGGATCCCTGGATGCCGGATTTTTTGCGACAAATTGCCGATCAACTGGGGCTGGCGCTGCAACAGGCGGAGCTGTTTGAGCAACTGCAAGCTGCCAATGCCGAGCTGCGCTACCAGGTGGAGGTGCGCAATGCCGAGCTGGCCCAGCGGGTAAGGTACGAGCAAATGCTGCGGCTCATTGGCGACAAGGTGCGCTCCAGCCTGGACGAACAGGAGATCTTGGCCACCGTGGTGCGGGAGCTGACCCAGGCTTTCCAACTGGGCGCCTGCGGTGTGGCCCTCATCCATCCGGAAACCCAGACCTACACGCTGGTCTACGAAGCGGCGGGATCCCTGCCCCCTATAGGCCAGGTTACCCTGCCCTTGGATCCCGTTCTTTTGCGCCAGCTTCGCCAAGGCCAGACCCTCTACTTCAGCACGGATCACCCGCTGCGGGGGCGCTGCACCTTACTCGCCTGCCCCCTGTTTGTGGAA
>NZ_JANSJB010000005.1:29588-31474 GCF_047462355.1 Synechococcus sp. H55.9
CAGCTCCGGCAACTGCAGCGGCTCAACGAGCTCAAAGAAGAGTTTCTCAGCATGGTCTCCCACGAGCTGCGCACGCCTCTGACCAACATGAAAATGGCTTTGAAAATGTTGGAGGTGCGCGGTCTTTCCGAGGCGCAGATCCCCTATTTCCACATCCTCAAACAGGAGTGGCAAAAAGAGCTGGACTTGGTCAACGACCTGCTGGATCTGCAGCGGCTAGAGGCCGGCAGCCGCAGTCTGGAGATTGCCCGCTTCGAGGTGCGAGAGTGGCTGGAAAAGCTGGTGCCGCCCTTTGCTCTGCGCTTTCAGGAGCGCCGGCTCACTTTTGTCTCCCGCATTCCCTCTGAACCCATCCTGTTCAGCACCGATGTGGGGCTGCTCACCCGCATCCTCAGCGAGTTGCTGGCCAATGCTGCCAAATACACCCCTGCTGGCCAGCAGGTTTACCTGGAAGTGGCGGGCGATTCTTCGGGTCTCCATTTGCAGGTAATCAACACCGGCGTCGAGATCCCAGCGGAGCACCTGCCCCGCATTTTCGAGAAGTTCCACCGCATCCCGCAACTGGACTACGCCCGCCAGGGGGGCACCGGCTTGGGCCTGCCGCTGGTGAAAAAGGCGGTGGAGCTGCTGCAAGGGATCCTGCGGGTGGAAAGCGGCGAGAACCGCACCCTGTTTGCAGTCAGCCTGCCGGATTTGGGCAGTTCTGCTCTCACCCCCAGCCCCTCTCCCTGAGGGACTCCCTCACCCCCAGCCCCTCTCCCTGAGGGACTCCCTCACCCCCAGCCCCTCTCCCTGAGGGAGAGGGGAGCTAGATAACCCTGGGCAGTGTTGTTGGTCAAACAGACGCCACTTGGGTAGGCTAGCCGTTGGCTAAGGACTCCGTCCCGCTGACGCGAGCGGCGGGATTGAGTTCTTTTGCCGGAGAAGGGGGAGAGGAGAGCAGTTGCTGCTCCACCAGGTGGGCAAACTCCCGCTCGAAGGTCACCAGGGCGCGGTTGGTTTTGCCCCCCAGGTAAAGCCCTGCTTCCGTCTCCAGAGCCCAAACTTGGCTGTAGCTGAAATAGCTCATCACCACCCCCAGCATCAGCAGCCCAAAGCCAAGATAGACAAGAGGGATCCCTGGATCCGATTTCATTTGCAGGCCGGTGGCGCCGATAACCTCATCTAGGTGCAGGGTAAGGGGGTTGGGAAAGCGCTGCGGAGCCACTTCGTCGAGGGCCAGGCTCATGCCCTGGCGCAGGGATCCTACCCACTGGCCCTGGGTGTCGTAGAGCAGGGCCGTCCCCTGCAAATCTGGCAACAACAGCGTCAAGCCCTCGCTTAGATCCGGTCGGGTGGGCACAAAAGCGCCCCAGAGCTTGCTGCCCGCCTGGGTGGGCACCGGCACCACTGGAATTTGGAAGGGGGGGCTGTTGTTGAGGCGGATGCGGATGCTGTCGATGCCCCAGTCGGCTTGGTAGAGGGTCACGCCGCGGTAGGAGAGGGGATGGTTGACAGAGATGGTCTGGCGCTTGACCTCCTGTCCCCCATCCAGAATCGAGAGATCTGAGTAAAACTGCTTTACCCGTCCGTCTGGAGCATAGTCGATCCAGAAGCGGTTAACCCGAATTTGCCAGGTGGGCAGATGAGCCAGATCCCCTGCCCCGGTTACATGTTCAATGGCGGCAACCCCACCGCTGGGGATCAGCTCCTGGGCCTTAAAGCCCCCGATGCTGCCCCAGATGGCCCCCAACAGGATCAGCAGCAGGCTGACGTGCACCAAGATGGGGCCGAACCGTCCGATCAGCCCCTTGCGGGCGTAGAGCCGGGATCCCTCCTCAAACACCGCATAACCCCGTTGGCGCAACCGCTGCGGCAACCCCTCTAGGGAGCGTTGGGGCAGATAG
>NZ_JANSJB010000005.1:31574-35963 GCF_047462355.1 Synechococcus sp. H55.9
CTCAAAAGGGCAATCGCCAAGAGAAGGCCGATGGCTAGGCGCAGATCCGCCAGCAGCGGCAGCAGCTCATGGCGACAATACCGCCGCAACAGCGGAAGAGGGTGGATAACCATGGGAAGTTGTTAGCTCAAGACTTGGATGCCGCTCCCAACTGGAGGGCAGCCCCATCTTAGCCTGTAGCGGCAGGGATCCCTCAGGCCCAAGCGGAGAGGATCGTCACGGTACCAAAGCCCACCAACACCACGCCACTGGCATAGGTGAACCAGCCCGACCAGCGCCGCAGGGCCAGCAGTTGCTTGAGCGAGCCGGCAAACACCCCTGCCAAGAGCAGCGGCAAGACCAGCCCCAGCGCATAGGCCAGCAGCAACCCGCCCCCCACCCAGGGCTGCCCCGTGGTGGAAACCCAAGCCAGCAAAGCCACCAAAACCGGCGTGCTGCAGGGAGAGGCCACCAGGCCAAAGGTGGATCCCAGCAACACTGCCCGGCCTAACCTGGGCCATTCGCCGGGGATCTCCAACCGGTTGAACCAAGCGGGAAAGCGCAGGGGAATCACCTCCAGCAGGTTGAGCCCCATCAAAATAGCAACTCCCCCCACCACAGTAGGCCAAAAGGATCCCGTCTGTCCGTAAACGCGGCCCAGCAAAGCTGCCCCTAAACCCAGCAGGGTCAGGGTAAAAGCCACCCCAGCCGCAAAACCCAAAGATTGGGCCCAGATGTGCCGACGCACTTTTCCGGCCCCTTCATCAGGGTTGGGGGTGTAGCCGCCGATATAGCCGATGGTTACCGGCAGCATCGATAGCGTGCAGGGAGAAAGACTGGTGAGCAAGCCGGCCAGGCCCACCGCCAGCAGGCTGACGGGAGAGAGGTGCTGCAGTTGACTCTGGACAAGCTGGGTTGCCCATTGTTCCAGGTGGTAGAGCCAAAGCTGGGCCATACTCGACATAAGCTCAATCCGTCCAACACAAGCCCAAGGTAGCACGAACGTCCCCAACCCCACCGGAGCTGCGCCCGCTACCCTTCCTCATTGCCCAGGTCTTGAGGAACTCTGCGGGGCTGGTTAACCGGGAACTGCTGCCATTCCTGCTGAGTTCGTTGCAGCACCAGCAGCAATTCGTCCCACCTTTCACCCTCGATCAACCGTTCTATCTGTCCCAACTGCGCTCGGTAGCTGCACAGGGTAGTCAGCAGCGCCTGCCGATTGTGGCGGGCCATCTCCAAACCCAATTGCGGGATCCCTCCGCCAACACGGCTGGTATCGCGGAATCCGCTGCTGGCTAGGGTGCGAGCCAAATGCAGAATGGCGGGATCCGCCTCTTGGCTGACGGCTGCGATCAAACCGGCGCTGACCATCACCGGCAAGTGGCTGATCCAGGCCACCGCTTGGTCATGTCGCGCGGGATCGGTGCAAACGGCTTCTGCATCAACAGCAGCCACCAGTTTTTTCATGGCAGCAAGAGCTTGCGGTTGGGTCTTGGCGATGGGAGTGAGCACGTAAGGCCGCCCCCGAAACAAGCCGGCTTCTGCCGCTTGGATCCCTTGTAGGCTTTTGCCGGCCATGGGGTGCCCTCCCACGAACAAAGGCCACAGTTCGGTTGCCGGAGCAACAATGGGCTGCTTAACCGAGCCGACATCGCTCACCACGGTCTCTGCCGATAGATAAGGCACCAGGGCGGCTAGGGTGGTCAACACCTGATCCAAAGGGGTGCAGATCAGCACCACTTGAGGGTCAAAGCGGGCCAACTGGGCCAACTCGGTTCCACAGCCTTGAACAGCGCCCCGTTGCAGAGCCTGTTGGCAGGTGGCCGGGGTGCGGCTCATCCCCCACACGGGATATCCCTTTTCGGTTAGCTTGAGGGCCAGGGATCCGCCGATCAACCCCAACCCGACAATGGCAATGCGCATGGTATGGCCACTTCAAACCAGATCAAGACACTCCCCAAGTGTTCCTCACTCCCACCCTCACCCCCAACCCCTCTCCCGGAGGGATATCCCTCACCCCCAGCCCCTCTCCCAGAGGGAGAGGGGAGTTAGGGCGGCACCTTCGCGACAGCGTTGCGTCGCAATAACGACGTAACAAACCGTTGCATTGCTATTTGAAATAACCATATCTCGATAGGCTGGCGATCCCCAGTCACGCTAAGTCAACAGGTGCTTTGGTGGCGCCCTTCCTCCTCCTGAAGAACCAACACCTCAGAAGCAAAGGCTCTGGCTGCCCTGTGGAAAAGCATACAGCCTCGGTATGCAGCCGCTAAGATGGAGGGATGAGCTGGGTAGCCCCCACAACTCACCCGGATCTTTCACTTCAGGAGGGGACCGTGCTTCATCGTAGGATCTATCAACTCAGCCGCGAAGGCAAGGATGTGTGGATCTACCTGCGCGATCAGGGACGCTGGCTGGAACGAGCCAAGATCCTCGATATCGAAGGGGATACCATCCTGGTTCGCTACGAAACGGAAGACGAGGAGGAGATCTGCTCTTGGGAGGAGATGATTCGTCTGGAAAGCATTGGGGCTGTTGCCCAGCGCCTTTCCACCATTCCCAAGGGAATGCTTAGCACGTCGGATTTGCTCATCTCGGAAGATTGTCCCCCTGCTGAATTGCTGCATTCGCCACTGTTGCCCGCGGAAGGGGAAGATCATCCCAGCGGCGAGCGCCTCGTCGAGGACTACTACCTGGATCGGGAGACTCCTGCCGAGCTGCCGGTGCGCTCAACTGGGGAAGATCTCAAACGGGTGGATCGTGCCCGGCAGGATGTCGAGGGGCAGCGGGAGAGCAACCACGACTAGAGTGGTTCTCTAGAGTTCAGCTTGTAGAGCTGTGGGGAGGAGGGATCCCATTGGGCAGGGGCGGATGGTCAATGGGCCGTAGAACTCCTCTTGGCACAGCTCTACCTGGGAGCGGGCAGCCATCAGCAGCAATGACCAGAAGACTTGGATGGGGTGAATGGCACCGCTGCTGCCGTTTTGGCAAAAGTGCTGCTGGAGAGCCGCAAAGCTGACCTGGGTCAGGCCCTGCTGCCAAAGTTGAGCCAGCAGCGACTCCAGCTCGGCGGTGGTTTCCAAAAGATTCTCCGGGTGGGCTAGCTGGGTGATGGCTGACAGCGCTTGCTGGCGAGAAACCCGTTGGGATAGGGGCTTTGGGGCAGCTTCGGGCCGGTGCTCCAGCAGGGTTTCCAGCTCTTGCAGGTGGACGATGAGTTCTTTGAGGGTGACAGGCCGGCTACGTTGAAGACGCGGCACCGCCCTGGGTTGCAACACGCCATCCAAGTCCGCCAAAGACCAGCTTGGCAAGGGATCCGCTTCCACATCCGCCGGACTGGGCTCACCCTCGTCTACTTCCGGTTCTGCCAAAGCCATCGCCTTGAGATAGACCAACATGGCAGCATGGAGCAGGGCTTGTCCCGACTCAGACAGGTCATGGCTGCTGCTGGTGGAGGCTATGCGGCTCAGAAAGCGGTCGATAACCTCGATAACCTGGACATCCCAGGGGTCGATCTCGCCGCGTTCTGCCAGATCGATGAGCAGGGCAATTGCCTCTTCGGTCGGTGAGTAGGCCATAGCACCCTACAGCTCCCTGCTCCTTACTGTAGCCCTCAGGCCGGATCCCGGCTATCTCTGACATCTCCGCATCTCTATGGCCGTCCGGCTTTTCGGCTCAACGGCTGACCCTTGGCTCTGGGGTACAAGCCCCGTCCGCCGCAGGCCTTGGTAAGGGGCGGGGCACTCGATCATCCCAGAATCCTCCTGCCTATCGCTATGCGGAAGCAAGCCAGCAGGTCGGGGAGTTGTCAAGCGATCATCGCATAATATAGAATCCTGCTCTAGTCGGATAGCTGCTAAAGTAGTACCTACGGGCGGTTAGCACAGTGGTAGCGCACTTCCTTCACACGGAAGGGGTCACAAGTTCGAATCTTGTACCGCCCATCTCTTCAGTTGCTCTGAAAAGCCAGGGGGTTCATCCCTCTGGATTGGGGCGCGGCCAAGCTCTCCGCTGCCGGACTGGTGGAGAAGAGGAAGCAGGATAGCGTAATGAAAGGGTTGAGGCCATGCAAGGACTCCGTTCCGCCGACGCGAGCAGAAGCATCCGCTCCATACTCCTGGGCTTGTGGATACTGATCCTGCTCGTCTTCCTCGTCCAAAACTGGGGATCCACAGCAGCGGTCGTTGTGGCCGGTCAAGCCGGCGCTGCGATTCCTTTGTCGCTGACGCTGTTGACTGCCTATGGGGTAGGAGTGGGCTTGGGGTTTCTGTATGTGGGCGCTTGGCGGCTGCATGACCGGGTGTTCCAGCGACAGGCAATCCGCAAGTTAAACCAGCTCATCGAGCGAGTGCGCTTCTTGGAAGCGCAGATCATCCCCCCTGACCACTATTTGCCTCAGGATCTGCCGGA